>NZ_JASCOP010000081.1:0-19148 GCF_029959395.1 Stenotrophomonas sp. PS02300 | reverse complement strand
GCCTTACCCTTGGAGGCGAAGTAAAGGAGGAGGTGTCGGCCTCTGGCCGACGCCGGGGGACATTCGCCGGAAAGGGTAAGGCGCCCCGGCGCTCGATTCACCGGCAACCGCGTTTGATTCTGCCGTGCGCATGCGCACCGTACGACCAAGGTAGGACAGTTCGTCCGCCGCCATCGGACTATGCTCGATCCCATGACTTTGTCTGGGAGGGCTGTCATGCGTTATGAAGATGTCTACCGGCGATCGGTGGAGGAACCCGAAGCGTTCTGGGCCGAGGAAGCGCACCGGATCTACTGGCATGTACCGCCGCAGCAGATCCTGGATTACAGCAACCCGCCGTTCCGCCGCTGGTACGTGGGTGGCCAGACCAACCTCTGCTACAACGCGGTGGACCGGCACCTGGCCGAACGCCCCGACCAGCTGGCGCTGGTGGCCATTTCCACCGAAACCAACGTCACCCGCGAGATCACCTACCGCGAGCTGTACCGCGAAGTGAATGCGTTCGCCGCCGTGCTGCAGCGGCTGGACGTGCAGCGTGGCGACCGCGTGGTCATCTACATGCCGAACATGGCTGAAGCGGTGTTCGCCATGCTTGCCTGCGCGCGCATCGGGGCCATCCATTCGGTGGTGTTCGGCGGTTTCGCCGCGCACAACCTGGCACTGCGCATCGACGATGCCGCGCCCAAGCTGCTGATCGCCGCCGATGCCGGCAAGCGTGGCGGCAAGGTGATTCCTTACAAGGCCATGGTCGATGCCGCCTGCGCCGAGGCGCAGTCGCCGCCGCCGCATGTGCTGATCGTCTCGCGCGGGCTGGACCCGGCCGAACCGAAGGTGCCCGGCCGCGACGTCGACTACGCCACTCTGCGCGAGGAGGTCGGCGATCAGGACGTGCCGGTGGTGTGGCTGGAATCGAGCGAGCCCAGCTACCTGCTGTATACCTCCGGCACCACCGGCAAGCCCAAGGGCGTGCAGCGCGATGTCGGCGGTTACGCCGTCGCGATGGCGCAGTCGATGGAAACCGTGTTCGACTGCAAACCGGGCCAGGTGATGTTCTCCACCTCGGACGTGGGCTGGGCGGTGGGCCATTCCTACAACGTGTACGGCCCGCTGATCGGCGGCTGTACCTCGCTCCTGTACGAAGGCCTGCCGACCAACCCGGATCCGGGCATCTGGTGGGCATTGTGCGAACAGTACGGCGTGCGCACGCTGTTCTCCTCACCCACTGCGATCCGCGTGCTGAAGAAGCACGATGCCGACTTCATCCGTCGCCATGACCTCGACGCACTCAAGTACGTGTTCCTTGCCGGCGAACCGCTGGACGAACCCACCGCACACTGGATCAACGATGCGCTGGGCAAGCCGATCATCGACAACTACTGGCAGACCGAAACCGGCTGGCCGGCGTTGACCCTGCTGCCGGGCGTGGACCTCAAGCCGGTGCGTTTCGGCTCGCCGGGCTTCCCCAACCTCGGTTACCGCATGAAGGTGATCGACGAGAACACCGGCGCCGAAGTGCAGGCCGGGCAGAAGGGCGTGCTGGTGATGGTGCCGCCGCTGCCGCCGGGCTGCATGAGCACGGTCTGGAACGACGACGACCGCTTCATCCAGAGCTATTTCAGCCACTTCAAGGAACTGCTGTACAGCTCGTTGGACTGGGCGATCCGCGACGAGGATGGCTACACCTTCATCCTCGGCCGCACCGACGATGTGATCAACGTAGCCGGGCACCGGCTGGGCACGCGCGAGATCGAGGAATGCATCTCCGGCCATCCACTGGTGGCCGAAGCGGCGGTGATCGGGGTGAAGGACGAGCTCAAGGGCCAGGTGCCGCTGGTGTTCGTCACCCTCAAGCAGGCAGTGGAAGGCGATGGCAGCGCGGTGGTGGCCGAGATGATGCAGCGGGTCACCCAGAGCCTGGGCGCCGTCGCGCGTCCGGCGCACATCCACCTGGTCAACGCCCTGCCCAAGACCCGCTCGGGCAAGCTGCTGCGCCGCTCGCTGCAGGCCCTGGCCGAACACCGCGACCCGGGCGACCTGTCCACCCTGGACGACCCTGGCGCCCTGGACGAGATCCGCCGAGCGCTGGGAAGCTGACGCGGGAAGGGGCTGGCCGTACCTATCGGTGCTGGTCAGCCTCTGGAGGTTCGCCGCGACCGATTGCGGGCGTTGAGGGCGCGGCCACAGCCATCATCGTGCCGTACAGCAATGAGCCGCCGAGCACGCTGCATAGGATGAAGTGAAGCGAATGATGCGAATTGACGAGCATCCACGCAGAGGCGAGCACTCCCCATGTCGCGAGGAAGCTCGCGGCCTGCACCGCAAGATTCACCGAAAAGGCGGGTGCGCACGTCGCCTTGGGACGTTGCTCCATCAGCTTCTGGAAAAGCCAGTCCGCTAGAACCCTAGCCGGAAGTCTCATCGGATGTTTCCTCAGGTTGTCTTTGGATCGATTGAGCGCCGCCCTGTTGTGCGGCGCTCAATGCGTCAGGTTTCAGCAGGCGATGATCACTTGGCCTGATAACCCGTGATGGCGCCCAACACCAAGCCGCCAGCGAAGCCTACCGGCCCCCCGACAATGCCCCCTATGATTGCGCCTGCTGCCATGTCCCTGAACTGCAGAAGATGTTTCTCGGTGTAGATGCCGGCACCGGACACATGCATCACGTCTTCGCTACTGATCTCACGCACTGTATCGAACTCCTTGTACCCCCGTATTGGGGAGGCTGAGGCTATACGGGGAGGTGATGCCGGCGAGGTGCCAGGGATCTCAGTTTTCACGCCCAGATGAAGTGTTCGGTCGGGGTGCGACATGGCATGCCGTTTCTGCGGTGAACTCAGGGCGCCGGATGTCGCTTGCGCGGACTGCTGCGTGTCGGTCCAGGCAGGTTTCTGCTGTTTGTTGCGGTGCATTACCCGCCGCGCGGGACCTCGGTTAAGCTGCCGGGGTGATCGTTGTGGGCCCGATGCGCGACACGCCGGGGATGGCGTGCGCGGCCCGGGGCACTGTCTGGACGAACGCAAGGGGGCGCACGGGTTTCGGTCTTCACCGGGCCGTGCGTGCAGGGGGACCAGGTAACAGGGGGAACACATGGCGTACATCCATGCCAAGACGGCGGCTGGCCGTCAGGAAATCGAAGACCGCGCGCGCCGGCTGGTGCCGGGGTTGCGCTCCATTCTGCTGATGGTTGATGGTCAGCGCGATGACAACGAATTGACCGCGATGTTGCCCGGGCTGCGCGCGCCGGACGACGCGCTGGCCCAGCTGGCGGAGATGGGCCTGATCGAAGTGGTCGGCGGTGCGCTGGCGCCCGCCGCGCCGCGTGCGCTCACCTCCGGCCGCGAACAGGACCCGGTGCTGTACAAGCAGCTGTATGACTGGATGAGCGAATCGGTCCGCAGGCATCTCGGCCTGAAGGGCTATTTCATGCAGCTCAAGATCGAGCGCTGTACCGATGCGGCCAGCCTGGAAAAACTCTGGCCGGACATGGCCGCCGCGGTGTCCAAGGCGAAGAGTCCCGCGTTGGCCAACCGTTGGCTGGAGGAGACGCGCGCGCTGCTGCACAGCGATGCGCAGCCTGCCTGACGGGAGCGTCACGGCGCAGCGGTGATGGCGTACATTGGCGTCCTTCCGGGACGCCAGGAGCAGCGCGTGGACGAACAGGACAACGGTACACCGGGCTGGGACGCGATCAACGCGGCCCTGGCCGCGCTGTATCCCGGCCAGGAGCCGCGCCATTACGGCACGGCGCTGCCGCATACGCTGGGCGGCCGCGATCCGCTCGATGGCATCAGCGTGTACCGCGCCGCGCTGCCGCGCCCGCACTGGCACTACGTGACCTACGGCTTTTCCGAGCTGTACGACAAACAGAGCGATGACACCGACAGCAGCGGCTTCGGGTTCGAGCTGACCTTCCGTCTGGCGGCGGAGCCCGGCGAAGAAAACCCGCCGAGCTGGCCGATGAACCTGCTGCAGAACCTGGCGCGCTATGTGTTCGGCAGTGGCAATGTGTTTGAAGCCGGGCACCACATGGATGCCAATGGGCCGATCGCGCTGGACACCGGGACCTGCCTGCGCCACCTGGCGTTCATGCCCGATCCGCAGCTGCCCGCGCGTGACACGCCCAATGGCGGACTGGCGTTCCTGCAGGTGGTCGGGCTGAGCGACGACGAGATGGCGGCGATCAAGCGCTGGTCGACCGACGGGGTGCTGCAGGCACTGGAGCCGCGCATGCCGCTGTGGGTCACCGACCTGCACCGTGCCAGCCTGCTGGGTGATCCGGCGCTGGTGCGGCAGTTGCAGGAAGGCAGCGAGCGCGAAGGGTCCAGTACCGCGGTGCTGTTCGTGGAGACCCTGGACTGGCGCGAAGAAGGCGACCAGGTCGTGCTGGTGCTGGGTGCGGGGCAGGTGCCCAATGTGCTTGAACTGCTGCCGCTGCGCCTGCGCCATGGCAACCCGTTGACCATCGTCAGCCGCAAACACGAATGGGAGTTCGCCCCTGGCGACCGCGATGCCGTCGCCAAGGACGGGGAGGGCATGCGCTGCACGCTGAGTGCGCAGGGCCTGGACGCGCTGGAGCAGCAGGTGCGTCCGGAGCGCGGGCGCTACCCGGTACCGGGCACGGCGCTGGTGGTGGAAGTGGTGCCGACCGCACTGCGCGATGCGCAGGACAACGTGGTGCGCGAGATCGGCTGATCGCGCGCACCGCGTTGCTTATTGCAGGCCTTCGGCCTTCAGTGCGGCCTGCACGCCGGTGTCGGCTTCCATCCGGGTCTTGAACGCAGCCAGGTTGTCCAGGCCGGCCAGGTCGACCTTGGCGCCGGCCGCCCAGCGCAGGGTGATGTAAAAGTACGCGTCGGCATAGCTGCGGAAGCCGGCCAGCCAGGGCTTGTCGGCAAGCTGGCGGTTGGCGGTCTCGAACAGGCCGCGCAGGCGCTTGCGGGCGGCGTCGCGGATCGCGTCGTACTGGCTGTCATCGGCGATGAACTTGGCCGGTGCGAACAGCGGCGAGAACGCCGGGTGCACGTCCGAGTTGACGAAGGCCAGCCAGCGGTTGGCTTCAGCGCGCTGCTGCGGGCTGCCGTCGCCGCCCAGGCCGGCCTGCGGGTAGCTGTCGGCGATGTAGCCCATGATGGCCGCGTTCTGGGTCAGCATGAAGCTGCCGTCGACGATGGTCGGCACCGAGCCGGCCGGATTGATCGCAAGATAGGCCGGGGCCTTCAGGGTGTCCTTGTCGAGCAGTTCCACCTCGAACGGCTGGCCGGTCCACTGCAGGGCGATGTGGTCGGCGGTGGAGCAGGCACCGGGCTTGCTGTACAGCTTCATGGGGAACTCCGTCGGGATGCAGGAAAGGTAAGCGGCCCACTATTCCAGAGCTGGCCCCGCATCCTCAACGGTATGGCCGTAACAGATCGTTACGACGCGCGTGGCTTGAGTTTCTGCACGCGATAGAACGTGTGGTCGCCGATGGTGGCCACCTGGTAGGCGTTGCGCCAGCTCGGGCTGGCGATGGACAGCGCGGCGAAGTGGCTGGCTCCGGGCACGATTTCCTTGCGCTCGCCTTCCGGCAGTGCCCAGTTGCGCTCGGCATCGAAGGCCACGGTCATGGCTTCTTCCCAGGCATCGGTGTTGCCCAGCTGGGTGCCCGGCGCCACGATGGTCGGTGCGAACTGCTTGCGTGCGGTGACCACCTTGCACATCGAATCGCCCCACAGCCCGCTGTCCAGGCGGCGCAGCGCCACTTCCGCAACGGCTTGCTGGCCGCGCAGGGTCTGGTCACGCGCTTCGAGGTAGACGGTCGTGCTCAAGCACAGCGAATCGGCGGCCGGCTGGGGCAACAACTGCGACAGCCAGAGAATCCAGGCCAGTTTCATAAATCTCCTTGCTCCGTATGGGCCGCACCTGGCTGTCCATCCGATCAACGGGATGGGGCGGGGGTGTACGACTTGGCGTCATGGGGAGGCGGCCATCGGGGCCGCCCGGGAGCGGCACCCGAAAGACGTGGGGGCCGCGCGCTCACTCGAACTGGGTGGTGAGCGGGAAAGTTGGCGCACGATAGGGGGGGATTTCGCAACGCATCCTGAACCGAAAGGCTTGACATTCAGGTTCGGACGGGGACCATTTTGGCCCATTCAGGTACGCCGGCCGTTGGCCGGCACTCCGGTTACAGGGCAGCCGCGAGGCGGCTGCCCTGGTTGATCGCGCGTTTCGCGTCCAGTTCCGCAGCTACATCGGCGCCACCGATCAGGTGGGCATCCACGCCTGCGGCAACCAGCGCGGCATGCAGGTCGCGGCGCGGTTCCTGGCCGGCGCAGACCACCACGTGGCTCACCGGCAGGGTCTGTTCCTGTCCATCGATGCGGATGTGCAGGCCGTCGTCGTCCACGCCCAGGTACTCCACCCCGCCGAGCATCTTCACGCCCTTGGCCTTGAGCGTGGCGCGGTGGATCCAGCCGGTGGTCTTGCCCAGCCGTGCGCCGGGCTTGCCCGGGCTGCGCTGCAGCAGCCAGACCTTGCGTGCGGGCGCCTCGGGCTGCGGCCGTGCCAGCGCGCCGCGTGCCTCGAAGTGCGGGTCCACGCCCCATTCGGCCATCCAGCGCGCCGGGTCCAGGGCCGGCGAGGGGCCCTCGTGCACCAGGAACTCGCCCACGTCGAAGCCGATGCCGCCGGCGCCGATGATCGCCGCTTCCGCGCCGACCTGCACCCGGCCCAGCAGCACATCGAGATAGCTGACCACCTTGGGATGGTTGGCACCCGGGAAATCGACCTGTCGCGGGGTGATGCCGGTGGCGACCACCACCGCATCGAAGCCGGCCAGCGTGGCGACGTCGGCCACGGTGTCGAGCTTCACGCTGACCCCGGTTTCCTCCAGCTTGTGGCGGAAGTAGCGCAGCGTTTCGTGGAATTCTTCCTTGCCGGGAATGCGCTTGGCCACGTTGAACTGGCCGCCGATCTCGCTGCCGGCGTCGAACAGGGTGACCGCGTGGCCGCGTTCGGCGGCCACGGTGGCGCAGGCCAGGCCGGCCGGACCGGCACCGACCACCGCGACCTTCTTCGGCGCCGTGGTGGGGCGGTAGACCAGTTCGGTTTCATGCACCGCGCGCGGGTTGACCAGGCAGCTGGCGGTCTTGTTCTCGAACACGTGGTCCAGGCACGCCTGGTTGCAGGCAATGCAGGTATTGATCGCGTGCGCACGGCCGGCGCGCGCCTTGTTGGCCCATTCCGGGTCGGCCAGCAGCGGCCGCGCCAGCGACACCATGTCCGCGCCGCCGCCGGCCAGGATGTGTTCGGCCACGTCGGGCATGTTGATGCGGTTGGTGGCGATCACCGGCACGCGCACATGCGGCTTGAGTTTGGCGGTGACCCCGGCGAACGCCGCGCGCGGCACCGAGGTGGCGATGGTGGGCACGCGCGCTTCATGCCAGCCGATGCCGGAATTGATCAGGGTGGCGCCGGCCGCTTCAATGGCCTTGGCCTGCTGCACGATCTCGTCCCAGTTGCTGCCGTCCTCGACCAGGTCGACCAGCGACAACCGGTAGATGATGATGAAATCCGGGCCGCACGCTTCGCGGATGCGACGCACTATCTCCACCGCGAACTGCATGCGCTGGGTGGCGTCGCCGCCCCAGCGATCGCGGCGCAGGTTGGTGCGCGGGGCGATGAATTCGTTGATCAGGTAGCCTTCCGAGCCCATCACCTCCACGCCGTCGTAGCCGGCTTCGCGGGCCAGCCGCGCGCTGCGCGCGTAATCGGCGATATGCCGTTCCACGCCACGTGCCGACAGCGCACGCGGGGTGAACGGATTGATCGGCGCCTTCTTCTTCGACGGCGCCACCGACAGGGGGTGGTAGGCGTAGCGGCCGGCGTGCAGCAGCTGCAGGCAGATCTTGCCGTCATGGCCGTGCACCGCCGCCGTGAGCTGGCGGTGCGGACCCACTTCCCACGGCCAGGACAGCTTGCCGCCGAACGGCTTGAGCCAGCCCACCACGTTGGGCGCATAGCCGCCGGTGACGATCAGCCCGACCCCGCCTGCCGCGCGTTCGGCGAAATACGCCGCCAGCCGCGGGAAATCGCGCGCGCGGTCTTCCAGCCCGGTGTGCATGGACCCCATCAGGATGCGGTTGCGCAGGGTGGTGAAGCCCAGGTCGAGAGGGGCGAACAGGTGGGGGTAGGCGGTAGTTTCGGCGGCTGGCGACATGAAGATACGCTTGCGTACGGTAGGTGCGAAGGGTGCCGCGTATCGCCTTTGCACGCAAGGGTCACCGCAGGGCGGGCGCCGGCTCCGGCTTGCGTACACCGAACAGGGGAAGGGTGTAGTCACAGAGGGGGCCGATCAGCACGGCGAAGGCGAGGGTGCCCAGGCCGACGTTGCCGCCCAGGTACCAGCCGATGACCAGCACGGTGCCCTCGATCAGGCTGCGCACCAGCCAGATCGGCCAGCCGGTGCGGGCATGCAGGCCGGTCATCAGGCCATCGCGCGGGCCCGGTCCGAAACGGGCGCCGATGTAGAGCCCGGTGGCGACCGCCACCAGCAGCAGACCCAGGGCAAACATCGGCACCTGCCACACCAGTCCGTGCACCTCCGGCAGCAGCCACAGGCCGAACTGCGCGCTCGGGCCGATCAGCAGCACGTTCAACACGGTGCCCAGGCCCGGCTTCTGCCGGATCGGCCACCACAGCAGCAGCACCAGGGCCCCGATCACGTTGGTTGCCACGCCGAACGACAGCGGCGTCTGCAGCGCGATGCCCTGGGACAGCACATCCCAGGGCGCCACGCCGATCGCGGCGCGGATCATCACCGCCGCGCCCATGCCGTACAGGAACAAGCCGATCAGCAGTTGCAGCAGGCGCAGGGGCAGTGAGGTGGGCATGGCGGTGTCATCGACAGGGCGTTTGACTGTAGGGCGCGCGCTGCCACGCCAACAGATACAGATGCATGCGAAAGCGCGCGCACACGGCGCGCGCCATCGCTCACTCCCAGCCGGACAGCACCAGTTTCCCCGTGACACCTCCGCCTTCCAGCAGGCGATGGGCTTCACGCAGGTTGGCCGCATTGATGCTGCCCAGCGAGGTATGCGCGGTGCTGCGCAGTTCGCCGGCGTCGACCAGGCTGGCCACCCGGCTGAGGATGCGGTGCTGTTCCACCCTGTCTGCGGTCTGGAATCGCGAGCGGGCGAACATGAACTCCCAATGGATGCCGATGCACTTGGCCTTGTAGGGATCGCCGATGCGCAGCGGGCCACGCGGTTCCACGATCAGGCCGACATGCCCCTGCGGTGCCAGCAGTTCGCCCAGTACTTCCCAGTAGTGGTCGGTGTCGGCCAGGTTCAGGGCCACCTCCACCTGCGCGATGCCCAGCGCCTGCAGCTGTGCGGGCAACGGTTGGCGGTGATCCACCACATGGTCGGCGCCCATCCGGCGACACCATTCGGCCGAGTCTTCACGCGACGCGGTGGCCACCACGGTGAAACCGGCATGGCGTGCCAGTTGAATCGCGATGGAACCCACGCCGCCTGCACCGCCGATGACCAGCAGGGTCTGGCCAACGTGGCGGCGATCATCGAAATGCAGCGGCATGCGCTCGAACAGCAGTTCCCATGCGGTCAACACGGTCAGTGGCAGCGCTGCGGCTTCGGCGAAATCCAGCGTGGTCGGCTTGCGTCCCACCAGGCGTTCATCCACCCACTGCCATTGCGCGTTGCTGCCCGGTCGCGTCACGTCGCCGGCGTAATACACCTCGTCGCCAGGCGCGAATGCAGTGACCTGTGGCCCCACCGCTTCGACAGTGCCGGAAGCGTCATAACCGAGGATGCGCGGCGGCGACACTTCGCCCGCGCGGGGTGCGCGCTGCTTGGTGTCGACCGGGTTGACGGAAACGGCCTGTACACGCACCAGCAGGTCGGTTCCCTGGGGCGCGCCGGGTTCAGGAACCTGCAGATCACGCAGTGCATCCGGATCGTCGATGGGCAGGTAGTGCGTGAGGCCTACGGCTTTCATGGCGGCTCCTGTGGAGGTGAACACCTTCATCATAAGGTCGCTTTTGAACCTGTTCTGCAGCTGAATAACTGCCCTGCGACAAACTGCATCAAATACTGTGGCGGACCCTTGAAAACTCTGGGAAAGTGCCGAAAACCCTTGTCATTGTTGGGTCTTGCGGAAGTTCACCAACCTGTATAGGGTGCCACCAGCTGGACCCGGTGGAGGTCTGGTCGCTGATTTCACATGTTACGTGACCGTTAACATCGCCTTCACTCCCCTGAGCATAATGTTCGCGGCGGTGGCGTGCTGAATCGGCAGTCTTAAACGACGCAGTAGTGCTGGCCCATGCCTCTACCGGTTTCATACCCCCGAAATAGGAGCTGTATTACATGAACAAGAAGATCCTCACTGCCGCGCTGCTGGGCGGCCTGGCGTTCGCCCAGGCAGCCTCCGCGCAGTCGTCTTTCGATGACCGCTGGTACCTGACCGGTTCGGCCGGCTTCAACTTCCAGGATAGCGACCGTCTGACCAACGACGCTCCGTTCGTTACCCTGGGCCTCGGCAAGTTCATCAGCCCCAACTGGTCGCTGGACGGTGAGCTGAACTACCAGAACCCGAACTTCGACGACAACCAGGACCTGAACTGGAGCCAGTACGGCGCCTCGATCGACCTGCGTCGCCACTTCATCTCCGAAGGCCGTGGCTGGAACCCGTACCTGCTGATGGGCCTGGGCTACCAGAAGTCGGAAGAGGAATACAACAACTTCCCGTCGCCCGACAGCCCGGGTGAGCGCAAGGACGGCAACTTCGCCGCCAAGGTCGGCGTCGGCCTGCAGACCACCTTCGACAAGCGCGTTGCTGTTCGCGCCGAAGTGGCCTACCGCGGTGACTTCGACGACAAGAGCGTTGCTGCTCCGGACGAAAGCTGGTTCGGCGACGTGCTGGCCTCGGTCGGCGTCGTGATCCCGCTGGGCCCGCCGCCGGCTGCCCCGGTTGTTGCCCCGCCGCCGGTTGCCCCGAGCTGCGCAGACCTGGATGACGACGGTGACGGCGTCAACAACTGCGACGACAAGTGCCCGGATTCGCAGCCGGGTCAGACCATCGGTCCGGACGGTTGCCCGGTGCCGGTCTCCATCGACCTGAAGGGCGTGAACTTCGACTTCGACAAGTCGAACCTGCGTCCGGACGCCGTGGCGATCCTGTCTGAAGCCACCCAGATCCTGAGCCGTTACCCGGATCTGAAGGTTGAAGTCGCTGGTCACACCGACTCGAAGGGCACCGACGAGTACAACCAGAAGCTGTCCGAGCGTCGCGCCACCGCCGTGTACAACTACCTGACCACGAACGGCATCGCCGCTTCGCGTCTGGTGGGTCCGATCGGCTACGGCGAGAGCCGTCCGATTGCGCCGAACACCAACCCGGATGGTTCGGACAACCCGGAAGGTCGTGCGAAGAACCGTCGTACCGAGCTGAACGTCCAGAACTAATCCTTCTGGTAGTACAGCCTCAGGACAGGGCCCGGCATTGCCGGGCCCTGTTTTTTTGCGGAATGCACAAAATCGGCAATAAATCCAACAAGTTGCCGTATTCATTGAATGTGGGATCTTGAAAGCCGTTGTGGCGCTGTTAAACTCGGCGCGTCGACCTCTTTCCTGGATGCACTCCCATGCTGCGTATTGCACTGGCCGCCGCGCTTGGCCTGGCCCTGGTTCCCACCGCCTACGCAGCCGTGGATTGCTCCGCTTCGGCCACGAGCGTCAAGCCGCTGCCGTTGCCGGCCACCGCGATTGCCCCGGTGGCGTCCGAGCTGTACATCCGCAACGTGCAGCTGGGCATGCCCGCGGGCGTGCTGACCTCCAATTTCGACCAGCAACAGTCGCTCGACCGCGTGCTGCAGCGCCTGCGCATTGATGGCTGCCAGAACATCGCCAAGGCGATGCCGGGCGCCCCGGCGATCAAGCCGAACGATCCGGCCGCCTACAAGCCGCAGACCGAGTTCGACAACACGCCGTGGCGCTTCGACATGAGCCAGAACGGCAAGCGCATGACCGCCGATGAGTTCGATGCGTGGATGAAGTCGCGCGGGGTGCGCGTGGTCAAGCCGCGCGCGGCCGCCGCCGCCGCACCCGCACCGGCACCCGCCGCCGAAGCACCGGCTGAGACCAAGCCGGGCGGCAAGAAGTAAGCAACGCGCGCGGCGCCCGATGCGCAACCGTCGACCCCCAGCCGCGCCAACCGCTCGACCACGCCGCGATCCGCGGCGTGCGTCCGCCCCCGCCAGGCCTGCCGCCCAGGCCAGCGATGCGCCGCGCCATGGGTTGGCGCGCGTGCTGTCCAAGGCCGGGCTGTGCTCGCGCACCGAAGCCGCGCGCTGGATCGGCGACGGCCGGGTGACGGTCGATGGCCGCACCATCAACAATCCCGAATTCCCGATCATCGACGGCCGCCATGTGGTGCGTGTCGATGGCCAGCCGCTGGATGCGCCGCGGCGCCTGCACATCGTGCTCAACAAGCCGCGCGGCCTGGTCACCACCGCGCAGGACGAGCAGGGCCGCGACACCGTGTACCGCTGCTTCGATGGGGCAGGGCTGCCGTGGCTGGCGCCGGTCGGCCGGCTGGACAAGGCCAGTGAAGGCCTGCTGCTGTTCAGCAACGACCCGCAGTGGGCCGCGCGCCTGACCGACCCCACTACCGGGCCGGACAAGACCTACCACGTCCAGATCGATGCCATTCCCGATGCCGCGCAGCTGGCCGCGCTGTGCACCGGCGTGGACGACGACGGCGAGTTCCTGCGCGCCCGCCAGGCACGCCTGCTGCGCAGTGGCGACAAGACCGCCTGGCTGGAAGTGGTGCTGGAAGAAGGCCGTAACCGCCACATCCGCCGCCTGCTGGCGGCCTTCGACATCAACGTGCTGCGGCTGGTGCGCGTCGGCATTGGCCGGCTGCCACTGGGCACGCTGGCCAAGGGCGCCTGGCGCGAACTGGAGCCGCACGAACTGGACCTGCTGACCGCCACGGCCGACGCCGCCGTGGCCGATACCTGAGATTGGGCAAGGGATGGCCTGCGACCGAGATTTCGTCCACTACCGGGAGTAATGCCATGCACGCCCACCCGCTCACCCGTTCCCTGCTGCGCAGCGCCTGGCTGCTTGTGCCTGCCGCGCTGCTCAGCGCCTGCGGCGGCCATAAGGAGGTGGCCAAGGCCACGCCGCCGCCGGTGACCGACAAGATCGTGGAGATCCAGCCCACCGAACGCGATGGGCGTGGCGCCTACCGCTTCCACATGAGCAACGGCGAAAAGCGCATGAGCGCCGACGAGTTCGATGCGTGGATGAAGGCCAACGGCATCCGGGTGGCCAAGGGCAACCCGAATGCAACGCCGGCGGCCAAGCCGGTGGTGGTGGCCAGCAAGGACGACGCGAAGGGCAAGAAGAAAAAGAAATGACGCGCGATGCGCGTCATTTCAGGGTGCCTCAACCTTTGATGACGCCCAGCTCCAGCCCGATCCGGGTGAACGCATCGATCGCCCGGTCCAGGTGCGCGCGGGTGTGCGCGGCACTGATCTGGGTGCGGATGCGCGCCTGGCCCTTGGGCACCACCGGGAAGAAGAAGCCGATCGCGTAGATGCCTTCCTCGAGCAGGCGCTCGGCGAACTTCTGCGCCAGCGGCGCGTCGTACAGCATCACCGGGCTGATCGGGTGCACGCCGGGCTTCACGTCGAAGCCGACGGCGGTCATCTTCTGGCGGAAGTAGGCGGTGTTGTCGGCCAGGGTGGTGCGAAGGTCGTCGGCGGCGGCCAGCATGTCGAACGCCTTGATCCCGGCGGCCACCACGTGCGGCGGCAGCGAGTTGGAGAACAGGTACGGGCGCGAGCGCTGGCGCAGCAGTTCGATCACTTCGGCGCTGGCGGTGGTGAAGCCGCCCAGTGCGCCGCCCATGGCCTTGCCCAGGGTGCCGGTGATGATGTCGATCTTCTCCAGCACGCCCTTGACCTCGGCCGAGCCGCGGCCGGTGGCGCCCAGGAAGCCGGTGGCGTGGCATTCGTCGATGTGCACCAGCGCGTTGTACTTCTTCGCCAGCGCGGTGATCTCATCCAGCGGGGCGATGAAGCCGTCCATCGAGAACACGCCGTCGGTGGTGATCAGCTTGGTGCGGCAGCCGGCGGCATCGGCGGCCTGCAGCTGGGCTTCCAGGTCGGCCATGTCGCAGTTGGCATAACGGAAGCGCTTGGCCTTGCACAGGCGCACGCCGTCGATGATCGAGGCATGGTTGAGCGCGTCGGAGATGATGGCGTCGTTCTCGCCCAGCAGCGGCTCGAACAGGCCGCCGTTGGCGTCGAAGCAGGCCGCGTACAGGATGGTGTCCTGCTTGCCGAAGAAGCCGGCGATCTGCTGTTCCAGCTGCTTGTGCAGGTCCTGGGTGCCGCAGATGAAGCGCACCGAGGCCATGCCGAAGCCGTGGCTGTCCAGCGCGTCCTTGGCCGCCTGGATCAGGTCCGGGTGGTCGGCCAGGCCCAGGTAGTTGTTGGCGCAGAAGTTCAGCACCGTGCGGCCGTCGTCCAGGGTGATCTCGGCCGACTGGGGGCTGGTGATGACGCGCTCGGACTTGAACAGGCCCTGGGCGCGGATCGCCTCCAGTTCCTCAACATAGTGCTGGGTGAGCGGGGCGGTCGGGGCGTCGGTCATGGCAGGCGGTCATCGGCACGGGAAAACCGGGATTTTACAGGCCACCGCAGGAAACGGTTGCAGATGGGATTGTTGCATCGCAATATCAATCAGGTTAAAAATCTGTAAACACGCGCTGCATCCACCCCCACGTCCCGGAGAGACCCCGCATGAACCACGCCACGCGCTGTACTGCCGCCGCTGTGCTCTGCGCCGCCTTGCTTGCCCCGTTTGCCGCCAGTGCCCAGGACGAGGCCGAATCGCCGTTCAGCTGGAACGTGACCGGCGTGTCCGATTACGTGTTCCGCGGCGTTTCCCAGACCGACGAAGACCCGACCGTGCAGGCCGGCTTCACCTACACCTCGCCGGTCGGCCTGTACGCCGGCGTGTGGGGTTCGGGCGTGGACTTCGGTGACGGCGGCCCGGATGCCGAAGTCGATTACTTCATCGGCTACGGCGTGGACGTCACCGACAGCGTCAACTTCGACGTGATGCTCAACCACTACAGCTACCCCGGTTCGAGCGAACTGGCGTACACCGAGCTGATCACCAAGACCAGCTTCGCCGAGCACTACAACGTGACCGTGGCCTACACCAACGATGTCTGGAACACCGACACCGATGGCTGGTACTTCGCCGCCGGCACCGAATGGGCGCTGCCGAACGAGTTCAACCTGACCGCCAACGTCGGCCGCAGCACGTTCAAGGACAGCGTCGCCCAGGACTACACCGACTGGAACGTCGGCGTGAACCGCACCTGGGGCCTGTTCACCCTGGGCCTGGGCTACTACGGCACCGACGGCAACGGCCGCGACAACTCCGGCAAGCTGGCCGACAACCGCGTGGTGTTCACGGTCGCCGTGGGGCAATAACGCGCGCTGGACCACCAAAGAAAAAGGCACCCGATGGGTGCCTTTTTCGTACCGACCAACGGTCGGTACCTACCGCAATCTGGTAGGTCACGACCGTTGGTCGTGACACCGTTGGTCGTGACCTCGCGGCATCAGTTCCAGC
Source organism: Stenotrophomonas sp. PS02300 (assembly GCF_029959395.1). NCBI lineage: Bacteria > Pseudomonadati > Pseudomonadota > Gammaproteobacteria > Lysobacterales > Lysobacteraceae > Stenotrophomonas > Stenotrophomonas sp. PS02300. Next base: position 3,494 of record NZ_JASCOP010000081.1, on the reverse strand, counting down.
TCAGGACCACCTTGCCGGCCTTGCCCTGTTCCATCAGGTCGAAGCCCTTCTGGAACTCGTCGATCGGCAGCTGGTGGGTCATCACCTTGCCGAGCGGGAAGCCGGACAGCACCAGCTGGGTCATCTTGTACCAGGTCTCGTACATCTTGCGGCCGTAGATACCCTGCACGGTGAGGCCCTTGAAGATGATCTTGTCCCAGTCGCAGCCGGCACCCTTGGGCATGATGCCGAGCATGGCGATCTTGCCGCCGTGGTACATGCAGTCGAGCATGTCGTTGAACGCGCGCGGGTTGCCGCTCATTTCCAGGCCCACGTCGAAGCCCTCCATGTGCAGTTCCTTCATCACGTCCTTCAGCGAGGTGTTGGCCACGTTGACCACGCGGGTGGCGCCCATGTCGGCGGCCAGCTTCAGGCGGAAGTCGTTGACGTCGGTCACCACCACGTTGCGCGCACCGATGTGCTTGCAGATGCCGGCGGCGATGATGCCGATCGGGCCCGCACCGGTGATCAGCACGTCTTCGCCGATGACGTCGAATTCCAGCGCGCAGTGCGCGGCATTGCCGTACGGGTCGAAGAAGGCGGCCAGCTCGGACGGGATCTGGTCGGGAATCGGCCACAGGTTGCTGGCCGGCATCACCATGTATTCGGCGAAGGCGCCGTTGACGTTCACGCCGATGCCTACGGTGTTCGGACACAGGTGCGGGCGGCCGCCGCGGCAGTTGCGGCAGTGGCCGCACACGATGTGGCCTTCGGCCGACACGCGCTGGCCGATCTCGTAGCCGGTCACGCCCGGGCCGATCTCCGCGATGCGGCCGACGAACTCATGGCCGATGGTCAGGCCCGGCTTGATCGTGCGCTGGCTCCACTCGTCCCACAGGTAGATGTGCAGGTCGGTACCGCAGATGGCGGTCTTTTCCAGCTTGATCAGGACCTCGTTCGGGCCCGGCACCGGCACCGGCACTTCTTCGAGCCAGATGCCCTTGGCGGCTTCACGCTTGACCAGGGCCTTCATTGTTTGCTGCGCCATCGGGGTGGAACTCGTCTGGGGGAAAGGCGGAATTATAGGGCCGGCGGGGGCCGGGGCATGTTGCGGTGCGGTCCGTGACTTTCGGCCGACAGGGCGGGCGGGGGACCCGGCTACAATCGGCGGTTCTTTCACCAGGGGCCGCTCATGCGCTCGAACCTGCTTGCCTTCTCCGTCGTCGCCAGCCTTGCGCTGGTCCAGGCCGCCCATGCCGCTGAGGGCATGTGGGTGCCGCAACAGCTGCCGGAGATCGCCGGGCCGCTCAAGCAGGCGGGCCTGAAACTGTCCCCTGAACAGATTTCCGACCTGACCGGCGACCCGATGGGCGCGGTGGTCGCGCTGGGCGGCTGCACCGCCAGCTTCGTGTCCCCGCAGGGCCTGGTGGTGACCAACCACCATTGCGCCTACGGTGCGATCCAGCTCAACTCCACCGCCGAGAAGAACCTGATCAAGGACGGCTTCAACGCGCCGACCCTGAAGGATGAGCTGAGCGCCGGCCCGAACGCGCGCGTGTTCGTGCTCGACCAGATCACCGACGTCACCGACCAGGCCAAGGCCGCCATCGCCGCCGCCGGCAAGGACCCGCTGGCCCGCACCCGCGCGCTGGAAGCGTTCGACAAGGCACAGACCGCCGCGTGCGAGGCCGATGCCGGCTTCCGCTGCCGCCTGTACAGCTTCTCCGGCGGCAACACCTACCGCCTGTTCCGCAACATGGAAATCAAGGACGTGCGGCTGGTCTATGCGCCCCCGGGCAGCGTCGGCAAGTTCGGCGGCGACGTCGACAACTGGATGTGGCCGCGCCACACCGGCGATTTCTCCTTCTACCGCGCCTATGTAGGCAAGGACGGCAAGCCGGCCGCCTTCTCGGCTGACAACGTGCCGTACCAGCCCAGGCACTTCCTGAAGTTCGCCGACCAGCCGCTGGGCGCCGACGACTTCGTGATGGTCGCCGGCTACCCGGGCCGCACCAACCGCTACGCACTGGCCGGTGAGTTCAACGAAACCGCCGACTGGACCTACCCGACCATCGCCCGGCACTACAACGCGGTGCTGGCGCTGATCGACAAGGCCGGCAAGGCCGATGCGGACGTGAAGGTGAAGTACGCCGCCACCGCCGCCAGCATGAACAACGTGGCCAAGAACTACGCCGGCCAGCTGGAAGGCTTCAAGCGCATCGACGCGGCCGGGCAGAAGCAGGCCGAAGAGGCCGCCGTGCTGGCCTGGCTGAAGAAGCAGGGCGCTGCCGGCAAGCCGGCGCTGGCCGCGCACGCGCAGCTGATCAAGCACCTGGACACCAGCAAGTCCACCCGCGAGCGCGACCTGTTCGTGGGCCAGTTCAACAACACCTCCGCCGTCGGTGCCGCGCTGGCCCTGTACCGCCTGTCGATCGAGCGCGCCAAGCCGGATGCCCAGCGTGAAGCGGGCTACCAGGAACGCGACCTGCCGACCATCGAAGGCAGCCTGCGCCAGATGGACCGCCGCTACGTGGCGGGCATGGACCAGCAGCTGCAGCAGTACTGGCTGAACCAGTACGTGGCCCTGCCGCCGGCCCAGCGCAGCAATGAGGTGCTGAACCAGTGGCTGGCCGGCAGCGATGCCGCCGCCGTGGACGGCCTGGTCAAGAAGCTGTCGGGCACCAAGCTGGGCAGCCTGGACGAGCGCCTGACCTGGTTCAAGGCCGACCGCGCCGCCTTCGAAGCCAGCACCGACCCGGCCATCCAGTACGCGGTGGCCACCATGCCGGCGCTGCTGAAGCTGGAAGAGCAGAAGAAGACCCGGGAAGGCGAATCGCTGCTGGCGCGCCCGGCCTACCTGCAGGCGCTGGCCGATTACAAGAAGAGCAAGGGCGAGTTCGTCTACCCGGACGCGAACCTGTCGCTGCGCATCACCTTCGGCAACGTGATGGGCTATGCGCCCAAGGACGGCGTGGCCTACACCCCGTTCACCACGCTGGAAGGCATCGTCGCCAAGGAAACCGGCGCCGATCCGTTCGACTCGCCCAAGGCGCTGCTCGATGCGGTCAAGGCCAAGCGCTACGGCGGCCTGGAAGACAAGCGCGTCGGCTCGGTGCCGGTCAACTTCCTGTCCAACCTGGACATCACCGGCGGCAACTCCGGCTCGCCGGTCCTGGACGCGCACGGCAAGCTGGTCGGCCTGGCCTTCGACGGCAACTGGGAATCGGTCAGCTCCAACTGGGTGTTCGACCCGGTGATGACCCGCATGATCGCGGTGGACAGCCGCTACATGCAGTGGATCATGCAGGAGGTGGCACCCGCGCCGCAGCTGCTCAAGGAGCTGAACCTCACGGGTAGGTAACTACCGTTGGTCGTTACACCGGTTAAAAAAAACCCCGCGGCAATGCCGCGGGTTTTTTTTTGCGCTGGATCAAACGCGGCTGCCGGTGAATCGAGCGCCGGGCCGCCATACCCTTTCCGGCGAATGTCCCCCGGCGTCGGCCGTAGGCCGACAC
>NZ_JASCOP010000080.1:0-19243 GCF_029959395.1 Stenotrophomonas sp. PS02300 | reverse complement strand
CCCCCCCCCCCCCCCCCCCCCCCCCCCCCCCCACCCCGCGGCAGCACGCGCCCCGGTGCGGAACCGGGGCGCTATCTGTGGGGCAAGGTCACGCGGCCAGTACCTCGGCCTGCGGCTGCTCATCCGCCACGGCGGCGACTGCCTCCGGCGCTTCGGCTTCCTCGTCCGTCGCTACCTCCTGCGTGGCTTCGGCGGCGAAGATGGCGGGCATCCAGCCGGTGCCATCGGCCAGCCGTTCGGCTTCGCTGGCAATGTCGCCCTTCTTCAACTTCGCCAGTCGGGTGACGTTCGATGGTGCGAACGCGCCCACGGCTTCCAGAATCGCGGGCTTGGCGATGTGGCGGAAATAACCCTCGGCGGTCGGCTTCCACCATGCGGCCATGTCCAGCCCCACGGCCTGCGCCAGTTCCGCGCCCGGTTGCTGCGCCGTAGCGCGGGGCGTCACCACGTCCACCGTGGACGCCACGCACACGGCCAACAGGCGAACCAGTTCATCCTGCGGCTTCGCCAGCAACGCGGCGAACAGTTCGGCGCTGTCCTCCGGCAAGGCTTCGCCCGCCACCTGTTGCAGTTCGCGTAGTGCCACGGCGGCGGGCGATTCCGGCCAGTCCGGGGCCATGCTTTCCAGCCGATCTTGCAGTTTCAGGCCCACGCCCAGCGGCAAGTCGTGGCCGTAGTGGCTTTCCTGCAAGACGGTCTGCACCATGCCATGCACCACGGCGGCCAGCGCGGCCTGCGGATGCCTGGCAACTTCGATTTGCAGCGCGGCGGTGCGGTGGGCGCTTAACTGCTGCGCCAGCCTGTCGGACATGGCGGCGGTCTTGGGCTGCACGGCGTCCTCGCCTTCGTCGTCGTTCCCGGCTTCGCCTTCGCTGCCGAAACCCTGCCGCAAGCGTTCCAGTGTGCGCAGCGCCTTGGCTTCCGCTTCGCGCAGCAGCCCGCGATGAATCACGGCCTGCCCGTCGCGGTCGATGGTGACGATGGCACCGGCTGCGGCCTTCACGTTGGCCGCATAGTCCAGCAAGCCATCTTCCAGCGCCTGCAACTGCTCGCCCAGGCGTTCGCCTTCTTCCTGCAAGGCATCGGCCTTTTCTTCGTCCTCGTCGTCCAGCGCGGCATCCACGGCTTCGGCCACTTCCTGCATCTTGGCTTGCAGTTTCTCGATACGCTGTGCGTCGCGCTTGTTCGGGCTGCGGCGATCCCTCGGCGCACGCTGGAAGGCTTGCAGGTCGGCATGGGTCATGCCCGGCGTGGCATCCACCCACGCCCAGCCTTCGGCTTGCACCTCGGCGGCGATGCCTGCCAGCTTGTCTTGCGCCAGCCGTTCCAGCAGCGCGGCATCGGTCAGATATACGCCCTTGTCGCCTTCCGCGAACAGGTCGCGGCGGATGCCGCCGCCTGCCTGCTGGTAGCTGTCCATCCCGACGAAGCGCACCAGCGGATGCCGGTGTGCGTCAATCTCGCGCTCGGTGAGGCGGTCGCGCAATTGGGAAGGGTTGCGCTGCCACGTCGGCGCATCGTAGAACGCGGTTTCCTGCGCGGCGTGGTCGTCGGTGATGGCAAGGGCCATCAACTGGTCAAGGCTCACGGCTTCGGCGCGGTAGTCGGCCAGCAGTCGGGGCGAGACGTTCGCCAGCTTCAAGCGGCGCTGCACCACCAGCGGGGACACGCTGAAATCCGCCGCTATGTCCTCGATGGGTCGGCCTTCGGCCACCAGCGCGGCGAATGCCTCGAACTGGTCGGCGGGGTGCATGGCTTCGCGCTGCACGTTCTCGGTGAGGCTGGCCGTGCGAGCGGTGCCATCGGCCACCAGCAGGCAAGGCACTTCCCATTCCTTGCTGATGCGGTGCTTCTTCGCCAGCAGTTTCAACGCTGCGAGGCGACGGCCACCGGCCACCACTTCGTAATGTTCACCATCGGCGGACAGGATGACGATGAGGTTTTGCAGCAGGCCGACACGCTGGATGCTGGCGGCGAGTTCGGGAATGGACATGCGCGGGGTCTTGCGCACGTTGCGGCCTGCGGGACGCGACACCAGCCGCGACAGCGGAACCAGAATCAGGTTCTTGGTCGGGTCGGCGGCTTCCAGCGGGATAGCGGCGGCGGTATTGACGGCGCGGGCTTCGGTTTGGGTAATGGCGTTCATGGTGATAACTCCTATCGGTTCAGGGATGCAGCAGCGAAGAAAGCGGCAAGGGCTGCTGCCTGCCCCTGCCGCGTGGGGAATCAGGCTTTCAACTGGCGCATGCCATCGGCCAGCAGCCAGAGGGCGCGATTCAGTCGGATGTTTTGGTCGATGCCCTGCACCGGGCGGGTTTGCTGGCGGCGACCGTTGGCGCTGCGGCCATGCAATCCGCCTTGGGTCAGGTTTTCTTGCGTGCGGTTGAACACGCTCCACAAGTCCGGGCGGCGGTCGTCGAACCGGCGCGGCATCAGGATTTGCGATTCGGTGATGGGCGCGGGCTTGTCCGGGTCGTCGTACTTGAGGGCCAGCGCGGCGCGGGCGAAAACTTCGGATTCGCCATCATTCAAGGTGATGCCGCGCATGGCATCGCGGGATTCCTTCACTCGGTCGAAGCCGCTCAACACCTCGTAAGCGCCTTCAATGACCAGCCCGGCCACGTCGCCTTTGTGGGGCACGCGCACATCGGCCACGGTGTCGCCGCAGACAAGGCCATTGCTGCAAACGAACCGGAACATTCCGGCCAGCATCTGATAGCTGCTCGTCCCGTCATGGGAGTTCAGCAGCACGATTTCGTTAGCCTCCGCGCCGTTGATTTGGCTGGCGTGGCGCAGGCGCAGCATGTGTTTGGTGTGTTCGCGCTTGCCTTCGTCGCGCACGCGGGTTTGCGTCACCATGAAGGGCTGGAACCCTTCTTTGCGAAGCTCGGCCAGCACGGCGGCGGTGGGGATATAGGCGTACCGCTGCGAACGGCTCTCATGCGGCGCGTCCGCGAAGATGGATGGCGCTACGCGGTGAATCTGGTCATCGGACAGCGGGTAATCGCTGCGCAGCGAGGGGGAGCGGGAAGCAAAGCGGGATGCGAGTTGCATGGTCGTTTCTCCTGACAAAGAAAAAGAGGTTTGCTGTTCACACCGCACCGGATTCCTAGATTCGGAAGCCCAGCCTTTGACTTCCGGTGCGGTCGGCGCGAAGAACCCGGTCGGCCTTGTTGCCCCGTCTTTCCTGAGTTCATCGCCCGCGAAAGCCGGGCGCGTGCCGAAGGGCCGTCAAGGAAGAAGTGCGGGGTTGGTGCGGCCCGCAGCCGCAGGCGAGGACACGGCCACGCACGCCTTGACGGCACGCAGGCACGCGCTACGGTCGCGGGAATGGCGATGAAGGAGAGGAAAGACGAAGACAGGCAACGGGCGACCCTGTGCGCAGACCGCACGCAAGCGAAGCGCGCAGGCCCGAAGCTGGAAGCCGGGCCGTAGGCGTCAGCCGAGCGGAGCGAGGGAACGATGGAAGCCCGTCAGGGGCGAGACTCGCGCAGCGAGGCTCGATGCGCAGCACGACAGCGCGACCGGCCATGTGTCTTGGCCGGGGACGCCCATGCAGTTGTGAAGATGCGGCGTGGATCTCCTGCACTGAGCGGTGAACTGCCACGGCTTCGGTAGGGCCGCGCCGGCGCAGCCGGGGCGGTGGGCTTGCAGGGGCGCCAAGCAAAGCGCGGCGGGGATGTGCCGAAGGCACTTCCCCTGGAGTGCAAGCGCAGCGCGCAGCGCCGCAGGCGCGAAGTTTCGGCACCAGGGCGCAGCAGAAAAAAGGTGCGCCGCCCGCAAGGGGCAGCGCACCGGATGGCACCAGGCGCGATCAGTTCGCCGGTGTCATCGTCTGCAACTGCTCGATCACGCCCGGTTCGACGAAGACGCACGGCTGGTCAGCCGCGATCGGCACGTTGAATACCTGCGCGAAGGCTTCGCGCTTGAGGTGCGCCAGGCGGCCCGTGCGGTACGCCTGCTCGGGCTTCATGCGGGCAGCACCCGCCGATGCGTCGCTGCGCTGCGGGTCGCACTCGACCAGCGCGACAAAGCCATCGTCGGACAGCTTCTGGTGTTCGGCGCACAAGCCCCAGCCGGTCGCCGTGTGATGCTCCATGCTCGCGCGCAGGCGGCGATCCAGCAGGATGGTGCCGGTGTCGAAGCGAGTGCCGCAGACAAGGCAAACGTGTTGTTCGAGAGAAACATGCGATTTGTCGTTCATGACGATCTCCGGTTGCACGGGCGGAATTGCCCGGAACCGTCGCCAGCACGGCGCAGCGCAAGCCGTCAGGGGGCGCAGCCGGCCACGGCCGCAAGCGCCGAAGGCGCGCAGCCCTTGACGGCGAGAACGCCGTGGCACGATGAAGGGGACAGCAAGACCGCCCCATACCTCCATGCAGGCCCATGAATTTCCGAAACGCTGTCTCGGATTTCCGAGGCAGCGTTTTCGCCCGGCCCGCGCCGGGCGCAGCAAAAAGGGGCCGAAGCCCCTTGGTCAGATCAAGCCGCGTTCGGCAAACGATGTGGTGTCGGTGCCTGCGACGATGACGTGATCGAGCACGCGCACGTCCACCTGCCCCAGCGCCTGCTTGATCTGCGAGGTCAGCGCCCGGTCGGCCGCGCTCGGCTCCGGGTTCCCGCTCGGATGGTTGTGCGAAACGATGACTGCCGCCGCGTTGAGCCGCAGCGCCTCCTTGACCAGTTCGCGCGGATACACCGATGCGCCGTCGATGGTGCCGCGGAACATCTCGGCGTATTCGATCAGCCGATGTTGCGTGTCCATGAACAGCACCGCGAACACCTCATGCTCGAAGCCGGCCAGCTTGGCGCGCAGGTACTCCTTGACCGCCGCCGGTGAAGTGAACGCTGTCCCGCGCTGCATCTTGCGCTCGATGGCCTGGCGCGCGGCTTCCAGAATCTGCTCGGCAGTCGCCAGCAGATAGCGGCCCTGTGCGTCACGCACCATCAGCGAGGAATCGAACGAGGAAAAGGACAGTTGCGACATGATCGTGCTCCGGTTGCTCGGGCGGAATTGCCCGGAACCGTGTTCAGCACGGCGCAGCGCAAGCAGTCAGGGGTCAACGACGGCCGCCAGGCCGCAAGCGTGCAAGCACGCGCAGCCCTTGACGGCGAGAACGACGTGGTACGGTGAAGGGAACAGCAAGACCGCCTACACCCGCCTAATGCACATACCCGCCTTTGGCAAGCGGAGCGCGCAGGCCCACACGGGCCGAAGGCGTCAGGGGTCAAAGCCGGATGGCCGCGATTCGGCACGAAGCGCGGGGCGCAGCCCGCGAACCCGACGGCGGCACGCCGGGACGCACGGATGCTGCTGTCAGGACTTCTCGCCAGGCTCCCGCTGCTCGATCTGCAACCGCGCCCGCTCGGTCGCCTGCTGCAACTTCTCGCCCAGCACCGCTCGCGGCGGCAAACTGGTCAGGTACTCGGCGACGTGGATGCCTGACTTGTCTAGCTCCAGCAATTCGATCTGTTCGCGCTTCTTGCCGGTGCAAAGGATAATCCCCAGGGGAGAGGCTTCTTCCGGCTCTCGCTCGTGCTTGTCCAGCCAGCGCAAGTAAAGCTCCATCTGTCCCTTGTAGGCTGCCTTGAACTCACCGATCTTCAACTCCACCGCCACCAGCCGCCGCAGCTTGCGGTTGTAGAACAGCAGGTCAAGGTGGAAATCCTCGTCGTCGATCTGGATGCGTTTCTGACGGGCGACGAAGCAAAAGCCCGCGCCCAGCTCCAGCAAGAAAGCTTCCATTTCGCGGACGATGGCAGCCTCCAAATCGCTTTCCTGCCAGCTATCCCGCAACCCCAGGAAGTCGAGGATGTACGGGTCGCGCATGACCAGCGCCGGCGTCATGCGCTGCGCATCGCGCAGTGCCGCCAGCTCCTGCGTGATGGTTTCCTCTGGCTTCTGAGACAGTGCTGTGCGCTCGTACAACATCGAGTCGATGCGCTCGCGTAGCGTCCGCACGCTCCAGCGCTCGGTGCTCGCCATCTGCGCGTAATAGTCCCGCTGGAGCGGATCTTTCAGCGGCAGCAATGCCACGAAATGCGACCAGCTCAATTGTCGTGACAGCGTCACGACAATTGGCTCTTCGGGGTAAGTGGCCGCGAACTGCACCATCCGGCGCAGGTTCTTATCCGCGAAGCTGCGCCCGTAGTCGCGGACAAGCTGCTCGGCCAGGGATGGCATGATTTCCTCGCCGTACTCGGCCCGCTGCCCGGCCAGCACCTCTGTATGGATACGCTGGCCGATCCTCCAGAACAGCAAGGTCAGTTCAGCATTGACCGCCGAGGCGGTGCGCTGGCGCGCAGCCTCAATCAGTGCCCGAATGTCACCCAACAGTGCCTTCGGCGCTGCTGGTGAAGGGGTGGACACCTTGCGCCTGCTCATGCCGTCACCTCCGCAGGGGATTTCTTAGCGCCGGTGATCGCCTTGCGCCGGTTCGCCACCAACTCGGCCGCCTCTCGTACCGGCTTGTCCTCGGTGTGGACATAGCGCATGAACATCGCTACGGTCTTGTGCGCGGTCAGCGCCATGCCGACCTTGACCGGAACACCCGAATTGGCAATGTCGGTCGCCGAGCGGTGGCGGATGCCGTGCGTGCCGACATGCGGCACGTCAGCCGCCTTGAGCGCACGGCTCCAGCCGCCGTAGTGCTCGCCATAGGTCAGGTGCTTGGCCGGGTCATTGGGCGACGGCAGGACGTAGGGGCAGCCTTCCCGGCGAGGCGCAGTCGAAAGCAGCCGGTGGGCTTCTTCGCTCAAGGGCTTGGACATGCCGCCGGTCTTGCTGTCCGGCCATACCACGCGCCGGTTCCCCAAGTCGATCCAGTCCCATTCGAGCGCGCAGATTTCGGAGCGGCGACCGGCGAACTCGAATTGCAGCCGGATCGCCAGAGGGATGACGTAGTTTTCCAGTCCCTCGGCCTCCAAATGCTCCAAGTGGCGGAAGATTCGCGTCATTTCCTCGTCATTGATGAGACGGGTGGCCTTGCCCGCCGGGAACATGGGGACATGCCGGCAGGGATTGGTGCCGTCCGGGCGGAAGCCCCACACTTCGGCCATGTTGAACATCTTGCGCAGCACGCCGAAGGTGTGATTCGCGTCGGCCGGCTTGTAGGCCAGCTTCTCCATCAGCCCGGCAATGTCAGGGCGCTTCACATCCTGAACCTTCTTGCGGCCCAACAGCGGGACGATGTTGCGGTCGATGACGGCCTGATAGCCTTCCTGCGTGCTCGGCTTGTTGCGCTTCTTGGAGTAGTCCTCCATGAACTTCTTGCACAACGCTTCGACCGTCGGTGCTTTGCGCGCCTCGGCCTTGGCACCGCCAGGGTCGCCGCCCCGACGAACCTCGGCCAGCCAGTCCTGCGCCATGACGCGGGCCTGCTCCACGGTCAGCTCGCCGAACAGGCCCAGGGCGGGCTTGCGGCGCTCTCCGGTGTTCGTCCGGTACTGGAGCATGAACACCTTGCGGCCCGCCGGGGTAATCTTGCACAGGAAGCCGGGCACCACGGTATCCCGTAGTTCGACAGCCTGCGCCTGGGGTTGCGCCGCATCCACGGCGGTCTTGGTGAGCTTGATCTTAGCCATGATGACTCCTCGAAAAGACCCGTTTCCAAGAGCCACATGGGGGCCAAGCGGACGGAAGCCGGGTCAGGTTTCAGAAAGCACCGGCATATGTTGAACCCGCGTAACCTATTGATAAACCTGCTGTATCGGGTCTGAGCGCAGTCCAGCGAATTTCGGTGCTGGAGTCATCGTGAAATAAAAAACCGCCCCGAAGGGCGGTTTTTTTTGGCGTGAGCGTTACCACCAGCCCCAGCCGCGGTAGCCCCAGCCGGGACCCCAACCCGGGCCCCACGGGCCATACGGGTAGACCGGCACCACATCCACCTGGCGCTGTTCCGGCCACAGGTAGATCACGTCGGCCTCAAGCTTCGGCAGGCGGTACTCGTAATCGCCGATGCGGGTGTTTTCGTAGCCGGCGATCTTGCCGATGAAGGTCACGTCGCGGCCTTCTTCGAACACGGCCGGATCGTAGAAGCCGGCACGGCAGGCCACGAAGCGGCCGTCGCTGGCGTCATTGGAACTGGTGTTCGGGCGGCCGCTGCCATTGAGCGGGCGCGACAGCAGCTGGAAACACGTCTGGCCCTGGCCCGGGGTGGTTTCGATGATGCGGCCGCCCCAGCGGACCGGCGTGCCCACCTGCTGGGTGGCGACAGAATCGCGTGGGCTGACCACGCTGAACTGCCCCTGCAGCGGTTTGGGGGCCGTGGCACAGGCGGCCAGCGCCAGCGACGCGGCAAGGGGAAGCAGGATCTTGACGTTCATGAGGTTGCTCCGGTGGACGGGCGATGCCTGTGCAGGTCACGCACGAGTGAAGGGTCGAGCTCAGCGCCAGCGTAGCGCGCCTGAACGAAACGCTGGCTGAGCGGAATCAACGCCGGGTCGGGGCGTTGCCGGTGGACGCGCTGCGCCCAGTCCGTGGCGGTTTCCGCAGGTTCCCGGGCCAGGCCATGCCGCGCGTAACGCCGCCCCAGCCGGTGCCAGGCCCGCAGCAGGGGATCGCGCTCGCGCTCCCCGCGGGCCAGCAGCCATGCCATCCAGCCTAGCGCGGCGCCTGCGAAGGCAATGAAAATGGCGACCAGCTGTGCCGGCTCCAGTGCGTCGATGCCGAACGGCCGCAGCAGTTCGCGCTGGCGGTTGGAATCGAACGACAGCACCAGGTCGTTCCAGCCCCGGCGCAGGAAGTCGCCCACCTGGCCCAGCTGCAGCCAGCGGTTTTCCAGCGCGGTGCCCGCGCCGTCGCCGAGGCGGTCTTCCAGCGTGTCGTAGATGCGTTCGGGGGCGACCGCTGCGGTCGGGTCCACCCGCACCCAGCCGCGCTGCGGCAGCCACACTTCGGCCCAGGCGTGCGCGTCCATGCGGCGCACCACGTAGTAGTCGCCATAGGGATTGCGCTGGCCGCCGGCAAAGCCGGTGACCACCCGCGCGGGAATGCCGGCGTTGCGCATCAGCACCACGAACGACGAGCTGAAGTGCTGGCAGTAGCCGGCCTGCTGGTCGAACAGGAAGTCATCCACGCTGTTGCGGCCAGGTTCCGGCGTGGACAGCGTGTAGGCGAAGCGCGACCGGATCCAGTCCAGCGCCCGCGCCACGATGGCCGCATCATTGCTGCCCGCCTCCTGCCGCCACTGCCGGCCCAGTGCCGCCGTGCGCGGGTTGAGGTCGGGCGGCAGCTGCAGTGCCAGCTGGCGCTGGAACGCGCTGAGCGGCTCGGTGTACGCCGCCGCCGGGGCCGATTGCAGGCGCCAACGGGTGAGTGCCGACAGGCTGCGATCGCTGCGCAGGCTGTAGGTGCCATCCAGCGTGGTGCCGGCCGGTGCCTGCAGTGGCAGGTCCAGCGCCACCAGCTGGCGGCGGTCGGTGGGCTCGTAGTCGATCTGGTAATCCCAGCGCGGCGCGGCGCGGGTCACCGGCGGTGGGGGGCGGCGCTCGCTGTAGGGGTCGCGGTCCCAGCGTCGGCCGTCGAAGCGGGTCATCACCGGGCCACGCCAGTAGCGCTGCTCGGGCGGCGGCGCGGTACCGATGAAACTCACCCGCAACGCGGTGGCATCATCGGCCATCAGGTCCAGCCACTCGGACGGATCCATGTGGTCGGACAGGCCGGGCTTGCCCACCGCGCGGTCCGGGAGCCCCCACAGCGGCTCGCTCAGTCGCGGGAACAACCAGAACGCGGCCAGCGCCAGCGGCAGGCCCAGCGCCACCAGCTTGCCCACCCCGCGCAGCTGTTCGGCCAGCGTGGCGCCGGGGGCATGTCCTTCGGCGCGCGCCAGGCGCTGCAGGGTGAGCAGCGTGGCCAGCGCGGCCACCACCGCCAGGCCCATGGTCAGCGGGCCCTGGTCGAGCAGGAACGCGGCGAATGGGGCAAACAGCGCAAAGCCCAGCAGGCTGCGCGCATCACGCAGGCTGCGCAGCTCGCTGGATTTCAGTGCCAGCATCGCCGCCAGCAGCGCGCAGCCGGTATCGCGGCCCGGGCGGGCACCCATCTGCCAGTAGATCGCGGCCAGCATGCCCAGCACCAGCAGCACGCGGACCGGGCCGGGCAGCACGCGTTGCCCGGACACCAGTGCGGTGAGCACCGCCGCCAGCGCGAACACGCCGGCCAGCAGCGGCGGCAGCTGCAGCAGCAGCGGCACCAGGGCCAGCGCCGCGCTGGCCAGGGTCCAGCGGCGGGCGGCGGGGGACAGCACGGAGGCGGAGGGATCAGCCATGCGGCATCAGCGCCAGGGCGCGTTGGCAGAGGTGGTGGTGGCTGCTGCCCTGGCCGGGGCCCAGCACCGGTTGGCCGGGGAGCTGCAGCGTGTAACGGCGGCCTTCGCGCTCGGCCAGGTCGACCCAGCGCGCCAGCCGCGAGATCTTCACTTCGAGCGGCAGCGGCCCCATCTGCCGCCAGTCGAGCAGCACGTCCACGCCCACCGGCTTCTCGTACTCGCGCACCAGCAACGTGTCGCGGCGTGCGGAGTGCTTCCAGGAAATGCTTCGCTGCGGGTCGCCCGGCCGATACGGGCGCAGCTGGTGCAGCTCATCGCCACTGGCATGCACGCGGGTGTGCAGCGGGTCGCCATCGCCTTCCGGCAGTGGTGGTGGCTGCTGCTCGGGCGCGGCGTAGACCAGCAGCGGCGTGTCGGGCCACACCCATGACCATGCCCGCACCAGCCCCAGCGGCTGCGTGGTGGAAATGCGGATGCGGTCCACGTCCAGCCAGCCGCGACGCGTGGTGGGCAGCGCCAGGTCCACTTCGATCTGGTCGGTATCCACCAGGTGTCCGTGTCCCTGGCTGTCGCCCAGCGCCAGCACCAGCCCGCGGCGCTCGCGCGTATCGGCGCGCGAGAGGTTGATGCGCAGGCGCAGCGTGGCGCCGGCCACCACCGGTTCGGCCGACACCGCATCGATCTGCAGGCCCGACAGCTGCAGGTGCGCGCTGAGCGTGCTGGCAATGGCCACCGTGGCCAGCAGCAGCGCCAGCAGCAATGCCGGGTTGTTGTTGTAGTTCAGCGCACCCAGCAGCATCGTCACCAGCAACAGGGCCACGAACAGGCCGAAGCGGGTCGGCAGCACGTAGATGCGGCGGCGGTCCAGCCGGCGCGGCAGGCTCTCCGGCTGCCGTGGCCGGGCCATCAGTACCAGCCTGCGCCAGCGGTCTCCCCAGCCGCTGCGCACTCAGTCCACCGGAACGGTCTGGAGGATGGCACGGGCCAGCGCCGGTCCGGTGCTGGCCTCGGCCTCAGGCACCAGGCGATGCCCGGCCACCGCAATGAACAGCGTCTGCACGTCTTCGGGCACCGCATGGCTGCGGCCCAGCAGCAGCGCATGTGCCTTCGCTGCGCGCAGCAGCGCCAGTCCCGCGCGCGGCGACAGGCCCACCCGCACGCCGGTGTGCTGGCGGCTGCGCGCCAGCAGTGCCTGCACGTACTGGATCAGCGCTTCGCTGGCATGCACCTGGCTGACCGCCTCGCGCAGGGCGCGCACCTGGTTGTCGTCCAGGCAGGCGGTGGCCTGTGCGATCAGGTGGCGGCGGTCGGTGCCGCGCAGCAGCTCGCGTTCGGATTCGGGATTGGGATAGCCCAGCGCAAGCCGCAGCAGGAAGCGGTCCAGCTGCGAATCGGGCAGCGGGAACGTGCCCGACAGGTCCACCGGGTTCTGGGTGGCGATCACGAAGAACGGATCGGGCAGCGGATGGGTCACGCCGTCGAGCGTGACCTGCTGCTCGGCCATCGCTTCGAGCAGCGCGCTCTGCGTGCGTGGCGGCGCGCGGTTGATTTCATCGGCCAGCAGCACATGCGTGAAGACCGGGCCCGGATGGAACTGGAACTGGCGGCTGGTGGCCTCGTAAACCGAGACGCCGAGCACATCGGCCGGCAGCAGGTCCGAGGTGAACTGCACGCGCTGGAAGCCCAACCCCAGGCTGGAGGCCAGCGCGTGGGCCAGCGTGGTCTTGCCCAGGCCGGGCAGATCCTCGATCAGCAGGTGCCCGCCGGAGAGCAGCGCGACGAACGCCAGGCGGACTTCATGGGCCTTGCCCAGCACCAGCCCATTGACCTGGTCCTGCGCGTTGCGCAGGGACTGTCGCAGTTCTTCGGGTAGCATGGCGGGCACGCGGGGCGAAGTATCCATGTTCGTCTCGTGTCGATGATTCCTTCGATTCTATAGAGCAATGCAGGGCGAACAACGCGCACGCACAATATTTTTGGTGTTGTGGACGCTCATCACGGCCGTCAAGCTCGTGGTGGCCGCGCGTCTGCCCCTGTTCGTGGACGAAGCGTTCTATTGGCAGGAAGGCCAGCACCTGGCCGCCGCCTATTCCGATCTGCCCGGGCTGACCGCCTGGCTGGCACGCCTGGGCGTGGAGCTGGGGGGCAACCATGTACTGGCGCTGCGCCTGCCGTTCCTGGCGATCGGGGCGATGCTGCCGTGGCTGGTCTCGCGCATCGCCACCCGCTGGTTTGGCGCGGTGGCGGGCTGGCAGGCCGGCAGCCTGACCCTGTTGATGCCCCTGTCGGCCACGCTGGGCATGCTGGCCGTGCCCGATGTGCCGATGGCGCTGGCGGCGGTGTTGTGCCTGGATGCCGGCGCGCGCCTGCTGCGCAACGTCGATGCCGCGGCCGCAGTGAAGCTGTCGCTGGGGCTGGTGATCGGCGCGCTGAGCCATTACCGCTTCATCGGCGTGATCATGGTCGGTTTCATTGCCCTGCTGCTGTTGCCGCAGGGGCGGCGCACGCTGCGTGATCCGCGCGTGTGGGTCGCGCTGGCGGTGGGCGTGATGGCCTGGCTGCCGCTGCTGGCGTGGAATGCCGACAACCAGGATGCCGGCCTGAAGTTCCAGGTGGTCGAACGCCACCCATGGGCATTCCAGTGGAGCGGCCTGTGGTTCCTGGTGATCCAGCCGATGCTGGTCACGCCGATCCTGTGCATCGCGATGTGGAAGGTGGCGCTGGCTGGCACTCGTTCCGGCGGTGGCGCGCGCGCGCAGTGGCGCTACTTCGGCCTGGTCGGTGCGGTGTCCACGCTGGCGATCTTCGCGCTGGGTTTCTTCACCGACGTGGAGCGCATCAGCTTCCATTGGCCGCTGCCTGGCTACCTGGCGCTGCTGGTGGCGGTGCCGGTGGTGCTCAACGGCTGGCCACGCTGGCTGCGCCGCACCGGCTGGTGGCTGGCCGGGGCAGGGCTGGCGCTGGCGTTCTCGTATTACCTGGTGGCCTCCAGTCCGGGCCTTCGCGAGCAGCTGGCCGGCGACAAGTATTACCCGCGCAACTTCGCCGGCTGGGCGCCGTTGGCCGATGAGGTGCGCAGGGAACTGGCGGGCATGCCGCCGGGCACGCGCGTACTGGCCGGCAACTTCAAGGTAGGGGCCGAGCTGGGCTTCCAGCTGCGCGATCCGCGCATTGAAGTGCTGCGCCACCCGCTCAACGACAAGCACGGCCGCACCGCGCAGCTGGGCCTGTGGGGCCTGCTGCACGATGGCCAGCGCGATGCGCCGATGCTGCTGGTGCTCTCGCCCAGTGACCAGCGCTACCGCGACCTGCTGGAGCGCTACCACGACATCTGCGCGCAGGTGGGCCCGTTGCCGCCCCCGCGCGTGGTCAGCCAGGACCATGGCTACCAGCGCTTCCTGCTGTTCAAGCTGCCCGCGCAGCGCATCGATGGCCCCTGCGTGACCCCGGCCATGGCCTGGGTGGATGCGCCCCTGCAGGATGAGAAGGTGGCCGAGCGCATGGAAGTGCGCGGGTGGGCGTTCAAGGACGGCGTAGGGCTGTCGCGCGTGGAGCTGTTGATCGATGGCCAGCCGGTGGGCGACGCGGTGTACGGCCGCGCGTATGACATCACCGCTGCGTGGAAGATCTCCACCGATCCCCAGCACCCGCGCGTGGCCTTCGATGCCACGCTCGATACCCGCCAGCTCGCGCCGGGGAAGCACTGGCTGGGCATGACGCTGTATGGCAACGACGGCAGCGTGGAGCAGTGGCAGGAACAATCCTTCATCGTCCCCGCGCGCTGATCGCGCCGGCATTTTTCACGGAAGAAAAGATCCATGCGCGACGCGTTGCCTGCTGCTGCCTTTCCCGCCGTCGCCGTCGCCGTACCTGCCACCACTGAACCGCGCGTTCTCTCACGGTTGACCGCGCTGCTGTGGTGCAGTGCGCTCGCGGTCACCGCCGTGGGCCTGGCGGCCATGGCATGGCTGGCGCCGCGCGTGTTGTATGCCGATCCGTGGCGCTTCACCCAGAGCCTGCTGGAGCTGCCGTGGCCACGCAACGTGCTCGCCTCGGACAATGGCCACCGCGAGATCCTGCCCAACCTGGTGCGCTACGCCGAACTGGTCTGGCTGCAGGGCAACCAGTGGCTGCAGATCATCACCGGCATGCTGTTGGCGGTGCTGTCACTGGCAGGCCTGGCCTGCATCCTGCGTCGCGATGCGGCGGCGCCGGTGGCGCGTGCCGCGGGCGTGCTGACTGCGGCGTTGTCGCTGTTCTGGGTGGGCAGCCAGCGCGTGCTCACCCACGCCAATGAAACCGTGCATGCCTACCTGATCACCGCGCTGTTGATCGCCGGTGTTGCGGCGCTGCTGCGGGGTGGTTGGCGGGGTGCCGCGATGGCGGCGCTGTGCGGGATCGCCGCCACGTTCTCGTTCGGCAGTGGCGTGGCGGTATTCGTCGGCTTTGCCGCAGTGCTGGTCGTGCGCCGCGCGCCGTGGCAGCACTGGCTCGTGCTGGCCGCCGGCGCCGCGTTGGCCGTGGGCGTGCACCTGGGCATGGGCAACACCGGCATGCGCAGCGACATCGTTCTTGCGCCGCTGCGCCAGCTGGACCTGCTGCTGCGTTGGCTGGCGTCGCCCTTCATCTACGCGGCGTGGCCGCTGCTGGACCCGGCCATTGCGCAGCAGCTGCCGGTCGCACCGCTGCGCGCCGCTGTCGGCGGCGCAGCCAGTGCATATCAATCGGTGTTCGGCCCGGTGATGGGCGCGCGCTGGCCGCACCTGCTGTTGGGGCTGGCCGGGGTGGCAACCCTGCTGGCGATGAGCTGGCGCAGCTGGCACCGCGGCCGTACCGCCAGTGCCGGTGAAACGGTGGCGTTGACCCTGGCGTGGTTCGGGCTGGCCGTGGGCGGGTTGATCGCGCTGGGCCGCATGGGCTACTTCGTCGACTATCCCGACCAGCTTTCCGCGCCGCGCTACGTGCTCTGGTCGTGGCTGTTCTGGTGCGGGCTGGTGCTGTGGGCGGTGGTCCGCATCGGGCCGCGCCGCCCCCGCCGCACCGCCGGCCTGGCCCTGCTGCTGGCCCTCGCGCTGCTGCCCAGTACCGTCTGGATGGGCATGCTGGGGCTGGGCATGCAGCGGGTGGCGTCCGCCACCGCTACCGCCGTGGCGGCCGGCGTGGTGGATCCGGCCCAGGTCCATGGCGAAACCGTGTTGAGCGAAATGCAATCCGCGCTGCCGGTAGTGCGGGCGCAGCGCATCTCGATGTTCGCCTGGCCCGAAACCCGCTACCTGCAGGGCGAGCGGGTCGGCCTGGCCGGCACGGCCGTGGCCATTCGCGGTGCCGCGCTTGCCCCGGTCGAAAACGCACTGGGCGGCCCGGGCTGGCGCATCGACTTCGATGCCGAGAGCAGCGCCAAGCGGCTGGTCCTGCAGTGTGGTGACCGCCCGGTGGGGCTGGCCCTGCGCGCGGGTGGGCGCTGGACGGGCTGGGCCACCGGCCCGCTGGAAACGGCCTGCCTGGGCGCCCTGCAGCTGCGCTGAGGGCTCAGGGCAGGGTATGGCCGGCCTGGCGCAGGAGCCCGCTGAGGGCGATCAGCGGCAGGCCGATCAAGGCAGTCGGGTCGCGGTTGTCGATCGCCTCGAACAGCGTGATGCCCAATCCCTCGCACTTGAAGCTGCCGGCGCAGTCCAGCGGCTGCTCGGCCGCCACGTAACGGGCAATCTCGTCCGCGCCCAGCGCCCGGAACCGTACCTCGGTCAGGTCGCAGGCCTCCAGCACCTGGTCATCGCGGACCAGGCAGATCGCCGTATGGAAGGCCACCGTCTGCCCGGACATCGCCGCCAGCTGCGCGTGTGCCCCCGGCACATCGCCGGGCTTGCCCAGCGGGGCCCCGTTCAGGTCCGCGACCTGGTCCGAACCGATCACCCAGCGCCCCGGGTGGCGGGCCGCCACCTCGGCCGCCTTGGCCCGCGCCAGCCGGATCGCCAGCGCGCGTGGCGCTTCGCCCGGGGCAGGGGACTCGTCCACGTCCGGCCGCGCCGTCTCCAGCGGCAGGCCCAGCCGTTCCAGCAGTTCACGGCGGTAGCGGGAGGTGGAGGCCAGCAGCAGGGGAAGCATGCGACAATACCGGGGTGACTGGGGTGGGCCGCACTCTACCGCACGTTCCCGCATCGGGGTAATTGACAACGGGCGGTGGCGTCCTTAACATTCAGCGGCTTATGTCCGCGAACGTGCCCGAATTGCTGGATGCCTGGCGGATGGTCGCAGCACGAAGGTGCTTCGACGGTCAGGTAGAACTGGCAGAAATGACCCGCCTGCAAGGCCTTGTTGCCGATACCGAGGGAAAGTGCACCTTTGCGCTTGAATTCGGCCACGACGACATCCTGCGGGTATCCTATGTGGATCTGACCATCGATACCGAGCTGCCGCTGATCTGTCAGCGCAGCCTGCAGCGCTTCCTGCTGCCGGTGTCGGTCAAGCAGCGGCTCGGCCTGATCCGCAACGAAGACGAAGAGTCCTCGCTGCCGGAAGAGTACGAGGCGATGCTGGTGCCCGAAGACGGCAGCCTGCGTCCGCTGGATCTGGTCGAGGACGAACTGGTCCTGGCCGTGCCGGTGGTGCCGCTGTCGCCCGAGGGTGAAGCGGTAGACCGGGACTGGGCACCGACCGAAGAAGAACAGAGCAAGGCCAATCCGTTTGCGGCATTGGCGGCGCTGAAGAAACAATAGCAGCCGGATTGTCGTCGGCGGCTGCGGCGAAAGCGAAGACTGTGCTGGGCGCTGGCGTCCTGCGCGACGATACGACGAAGCAAAAACGAACCGAGTTTGGAGCAATCCCATGGCTGTGCAGAAATCCCGTGTTACCCCGTCCCGCCGCGGCCAGCGCCGTTCGCATGACGCCCTGAGCGCCAAGCAGCTGTCCACCGACCCGACCACCGGCGAAGTGCATCTGCGTCACCACATCACTGCTGACGGTTTCTACCGTGGCAAGAAGGTGATCACGACCAAGTCGAACTCGGCCGTCGAAGAAGATTGATCTGTGTGAGGGCCGCTGCCCGGTCGGGCAGCGGCCTTTACCCTTTCTTCCGTTACAGGAAATGCAATGAGCAAGCGGATCTACTCGAGGATCGCGGGCACTGGTAGTTACTTGCCCGAAAAAGTGTTGACCAACCAGGATCTGGAGAAAATGGTCGACACCAGCGATGAGTGGATCCAGACGCGCACCGGTATCCGTGAGCGGCACATCGCCGCCGAAACGGAAACCACCAGCGACCTTGGCTACCACGCCGCGGTACGTGCGCTGGAAGCGGCCGGTATCGACGCTTCCCAGCTCGACATGATCGTGGTGGGTACCACTACCCCCGATCTGATCTTCCCGTCCACCGCGTGCCTGATCCAGGCCAAGCTCGGTGCGAGCGGCTGCCCTGCCTTCGACGTCAACGCCGCCTGTTCGGGCTTCGTGTTCGCGCTCGGCGTGGCCGACAAATTCATTCGTTCCGGTGATGCCCGCCATGTGCTGGTCATCGGTGCGGAAACCCTCACCCGTATCGTCGACTGGAACGACCGCACCACCTGCGTGCTGTTCGGCGATGGCGCGGGCGCGGTGGTGCTCAAGGCCGACGAAGACACCGGCATCCTGAGCACCCACCTGCATTCGGATGGCAGCAAGAAAGAGCTGCTGTGGAACCCGGTGGGCGTCTCGGCCGGTTTTGGCGAAGGCGAGCAGGCCCGCGGCGCGATCCTGATGAAGGGCAACGACGTGTTCAAGTACGCCGTCAAGGCGCTGGACTCGGTCGTGGACGAAACCCTCGACGCCAATGGCCTGACCAAGGCCGACCTGGACTGGTTGATTCCGCACCAGGCCAACCTGCGCATCATCGAAGCCACCGCCAAGCGGCTGGACATGTCGATGGACCAGGTCGTGGTGACCGTGGACAAGCACGGCAACACCTCCTCCGCGTCGGTGCCGATGGCGCTGGACGTGGCGGTGCGCTCGGGCAAGGTCCAGCGCGGCCAGCTGCTGCTGCTGGAAGCCTTCGGTGGCGGCTTCACCTGGGGTTCGGCGCTGCTGCGTTATTAATACGTTAATCGGTTCACACGAAACGGCCCCGATGGGGCCGTTTTGCATTTCTGGAGGTGTGTCATGGTCGAACCCATCGTCATCGAGGGCCAGCGCGCCTGGCTGAAGCAGTACGGCGAGAGCAGCCGCGCGGTCGCGCTGGGCCTGCTCAATTTCGTGGCCAACCGCTTCCAGCTGGACGCCCTGCGCCCACCGCCGCACCGCGGCGGCGACGCCGCCCGTGAAACCGAAGCGCGGCGCCTGGCCGAGCTGCAGGCCCAGGGCGTGAACGTGCCGCACGTGATCGGCAGCGGCCACGCCTCGCTGGTGCTGGGCGACAACGGCAGCTCCTTCAACACCTGCCTGCGCCAGGCCGACGATGCCGGCCGCGACGCGCTGGTGTCGGCGGCCATGCAGGCCATCGTGGCCGCCCACGCCAAGGGCGCCTATTTCGGCCAGCCGCTGCCGCGCAACCTGACCTGGGACGGCCACGCCATCGGCTTCATCGATTTCGAGGAAGACCCGCTGGAAGTGATGGACCTGGCCCAGGCCCAGGCGCGCGACTGGCTGATGTTCGGCTATGGCGTGGCCAAGTACTACGAACACCGCCCCGCGCAGCTGCAGGCGCTGATGGCCGCGGCCATGGATGGCGAAGACGCCCCGGTGCTGGCGCATGCGCACGCGGTTTCCGGCCGGCTGCAGCGGTTGGCCCACTACAGCATGAAGATGGGCCGTTCGGCGCGCGCGCTGGCGCACGCCATCGTGATCGTGCACGGGGCCACCACGCTGGGCATGTTGATGCTGGTGGCGATCTGCTTTGATTTCTTCAGCGATGGCGATCTGGACATTCTGCAGCTGTTCGTTTGAGAGCCGTGGGGGCCCCCCGGCGGGCCCCCCCCCGGGGGGGGGATAACCCCCACGGCCAGGCGGAT
>NZ_JASCOP010000007.1:0-67743 GCF_029959395.1 Stenotrophomonas sp. PS02300 | reverse complement strand
GGGGGCTGGGGGTCATTCCTTTGGGGCGGTTAAAAAAAACCGGGCCCGGTTCCGGGCCCGTTTTCAGTGGGCCGGAACGGCCCACTGGGTAGCGCCGGCCGTTGGCCGGCACACCAATGCCACATTAGTACTTGAAGCGGAAGTTCAGGTAGTACTGGCGACCGTTGGAGTAGAACGAGGTCGGGATCGCCGCGCTCTGGTAGTACTTGTAGGTCGGGTTGTTGAGGTTCAGGCCGTCCAGGGTGATGCTCAGCCAGTCGGTGGCCTTGTAGCTCAGCGAGGCCGACAGCGTGCCGAAATCATCCTGGTAGTACGGGTTGGCGCCGGACAGGCTGATCAGGAACGAGGAACGGCGGGTGTAGGTGACGCGTGCGCCGAAGGTGTCGTTCTCGAAGTAGGCACCCACGTTGTAGGTGTTCTTCGAGGTGCCCAGCAGGTTGTGGCTGCCGTCGGCCCAGGTGTGCGCCGAGCTGCCGTTGGCGTAGGTGTAGTTGGCGGTGAAGCCGAAGTTGTCGCCGATCGGCTGTTCGTAGGCCGCTTCCACGCCGGTGACCTTGCCGTCGGCGTTGATCGGGGTGGACACCGCGTAGGTTTCAAGCTGGTTGGTCAGTTCGCTGTAGAGCTGCTTGTTGACCACGTCGAAGGCGATGTAATCCTTCATGTCCATGTGGTACGCACCGATCGACAGCAGGCCGCGCGGCATGAAGTACCACTCGAGGTTGGCGTCCAGGTTGGTCGACAGCGTCGGCTTCAGGTCAGGGTTGCCGCCGCCACCGGTACGGTTCAGGTCCGAGCCCCATGCAGAGGCACCCAGCGCCGAGTAGTCCGGCAGGGTCTGGGTCTGCGACGCGGCCACGCGCAGCACCAGGTCCTTGTCCAGGTCGAACTTGATGTTGGCGCTCGGCAGCACGCGGTCGTGCTTGTTCTGGAAGGCCTGGCGCTGCCACATGCCGAACAGGCTGCTCACATCGGCGCGCGCCGCATCAGACACCGCCAGGTAGGTGTCGATGTCCTGCTTGATGTTGACGTAGCGCAGGCCGACGTTGCCGCTCCACCAGTCACCGGTGAAGTTGGCCTGCACGTAGCCGGCGAAGTTCTTT
Organism: Stenotrophomonas sp. PS02300; assembly: GCF_029959395.1. Taxonomy (NCBI): domain Bacteria; kingdom Pseudomonadati; phylum Pseudomonadota; class Gammaproteobacteria; order Lysobacterales; family Lysobacteraceae; genus Stenotrophomonas; species Stenotrophomonas sp. PS02300. The sequence goes on along the minus strand of NZ_JASCOP010000007.1, from coordinate 66,643 downwards.
TCCTTCACCTTCCACTCGGCGCCGTAATTGTGGCGACCGGTCGGGCCGTCATTGTTGGACAGCCAGGTGGAGTTGTTGAGGATGGCGGTCTGCAGCGCGTCCGGCGTGTAGTACCAGATATCGCGCGGGAAGGTGCCGCCGATGCCGCTGGCGAAGTTGCTCGGGTACTGGCCGGTGGCGCTGCCCTGCAGGGCCGACCAGATGTCGCCCGGGCTGGCGCCTTCCGGCGACAGCGCTTCACGCTCGTGGTCGGCGAAGCGAACGCCGAAGTCGATCGAGCTCAGCGCGCCGCCGTTGGTGAAGTACTGGTTGAAGTCCAGCGAGGCCCAGTTCTCTTCGTCCTCGGCCTTGACCAGCTGGTTGCCCCAGGTGCCGAAGCTGCTCACGCCGCTCGGGCTGATGTCGCCGCCCACGCTCCAGTCGGCCGGGGAACCGGCGCCATGGGTGGCCCAGCTGGCGCCGCCGCCCTGGCCCAGGGTGACTTCGGCGATGAACTGGCGCGGGGTCTCGCCGGTGCCCTTGGTGGTACCGGCCTGGAACTTGGCGGTCAGGTTGTCGTTGATCGCCCAGTCGGCATCGAAGGTGACGTAGCTGGTCTTGGCCGTCGCCTCGCGGTAGATCATGTCGTACACGGCGTAGTTGGTGCCCGGCACGCCTGCGTAGGTGGCGTTGGTGAGCACGCCGTCGGTGACGGTGTAGCCCGGGTTCGGCGCCTGGCTCTTGGCGAAGTTGCCGCCCCACAGCATGAAGTTGCGGTTGTAGTTGTTCGCTTCCAGCTCGGAGGAGAAGCCGCTCAGGCCCAGGGTCAGGCTGTCGATCGGCTTCCACTGCAGGGTGACCAGGCCGCCCTTGCGCTCACGGGTCTGTTCGAACAGGGTCGAACCCAGCAGGCCCGGCACGCTCACGCCGATCAGGTCCGGGTTGGTCGCGGCGACCGGATCGGTGGCCGAGATCTTGGTGAAGCCACCCGGGATTTCCTGCGCTTCGCGGCGCAGTTCGCGCTTCTGGTAGAAGCCCTGCACCAGCACGCCGAAGGTGCTGTCGGCATTCTTGTAGTTGAACAGGCCCGAGAACTGCGGGTCGTTGGAGTCGGCCTGGTCCGAACGCACCACGCCCAGCGACGCTTCGGCGCTCAGCTGCTTGGAGAACTGCAGCGGGGTGCGGGTGATGATGTTGACCGTACCGGTGGTGCCGCCGTCCTGCAGCTTGGCCTGCGAGGACTTGTTCACTTCCACCGAGCTGACCAGTTCGGAAGGCAGCAGCGAGTAGCTGACGCTGCGGCCGACGTTGTTGCCCTGGCTGAGCACGAACCAGTCGGCCGAGCCGACGGTGTGGCCGTTGATCAGGGTCTGGGTGAGGCTGGGGCTGGTGCCGCGCAGGCTGACGCGGTCGGCTTCGTCGAAGCCGCCTTCGTCGGCGCTGGACGAGCTGATGTTCACGCCCGGCAGGCGCTGCAGGGTGTCGGCCACGTTGTGCGCCGGCAGCTTGCCGACGTCTTCGGCGGTCACCACTTCCAGGCGTGCATTGGCTTCACGCTTGGTGTCGAGGGATTTCTCCATCGAACCACGGATACCGGTGACGGTCACGGTGTCCAGGTCGGTGGGGGACGGCTGTGCATCCTGGGCGTGGGCGCCGAAGGCGATACAGCTGAAAATGGCTGCCGAAAGCAGGCTCTTGCGGTGGTTCATGATGTCTCTCCTCATCAATCGTTGGTGCGCCAGCGACGGCGTGCGGTTTGCGATGCGTGCGTTCAAGCGTCCGTGCGGCCGAGGTACCAGCTTGCGGCGCCGATGACGCCCAGCTGCCCGTGCTCGACCACCTTCACGGGTATGCGTTCCAGCGCCTCGCGCATCGGTCCCTTGTTGAGGTACCGGGACACGAAGGCGCTGTTCAACAGGAATTCGCGGATCTGCGGCAGGATCCCGCCAGCCAGGTACACGCCACCTTGGGCGCCGTACTGCAGCGCCATGTCACCGATGGTGCTTCCGAGCAGGCCGCAGAACACATCCAGGCTCTGGCGGGCCAGCGGGTCCTGGTTGCTGACGGCGGCCGCAGTGATCGCATCGGGCGTGGCCAGCACGGCCGGCTGGCCTTCGATCGCGCACAGGGCACGGTAGAGATTCATCAGGCCCGGGCCGGACAGTGCATGTTCGACCGAGACGTGCGCCAGCTCGCGCTGCATCTGCCGCACGATCGCCATTTCCAGTTCGGTGCTCACCGCCAGCGTCGGCTGGCCGGCTTCGGTGGCCAGCACCACCGCACCGTGCGCGGTCGGGATCCACAGCGCCGCACCCAGCCCGGTGCCCGGGCCGACCACCAGGGTCGGGCCGCGCGGCGCGGTGGCCGGGCCGGTCAGCTGCAGCACGCCGCTGGCATCGACCTGCGCGGCGGCGTAGGCAACGGCTTCGAAGTCATTGACGATGTACACCGTTTCCAGGCCCAGGTCGGCCTCGATCTGGCGCGCCGACAGCGGCCACGGCACGTTGGCGGTGATCACCGTGCCGTCTTCGCGGGCATAGCCGGCAGTGGCCACCACGCAGTGCGCGGGGCGCTCGCCGTCGGCGATAAAGGCCTGCAGGATGGCGCTCAGGCCGGCGTAGTCGGCATTGCGGAACTTGCGGTATTCGAGCAGCTGGACCGGATGGGCCGGATCCTGGCTGGCCTGTACACGGGCCACGCGGACATGCGTGCCGCCCACGTCGGCGGCCAGGAACGGCGGCATCGCGGCGGGGACATGGGCCGGTACGGCGTGGGCGGCTGCGGTCACACGGGCTCCCTTGGGATACGTACGGCCAGGTCTGGACCCGGCGATTGAGCGGAGTCTGTAATCGTTCTGACAACGATGTCAACGACAACCTGACACTTTCGATGCTGCGCCGCAGCGACCTACGTCACAAGAAAACGTTTTCAGTCCACTCCCGTCAAGATTTCGTAAAGCCGTTGCAATCAGGGGCTGTGTGAAGGTGCGGCGGGGCATTGCGGGGTTTCTGTGCAACTGCAGCATGCCGTTTTCGCGGAGTTGCGCGGAAACCAATTGTTGACAAAGGCGGGTGGCCCATCGAATAAATGTGACAACGTTGTTCCCAGCCACTCTTCCGACGCCGCCCGCGCGCCGTCGATGCAGGAGCCTTCCAGATGTCCGCAGTGCCTGCTGCTACCGCGCGTTCGAGCGTGGCCACCTCGATCCTCATCATCGGGGTGCTGTTCTTCCTGATCGGCTTCTTCACCTGGCTCAACGGCCCGCTGATCACCTTCGTCAAACTGGCCTTCGAACTGGACGAGGTCGGCGCCTTCCTGGTGCTGATGGTGTTCTACCTGTCCTACTTCTTCCTGGCGCTGCCGGCCTCGTGGATCCTCAAGCGCACCGGCATGAAGAAAGGCCTGAGCCTGAGCCTGCTGGTGATGGCCGCCGGTGCGGTGGTGTTCGCGCACTTCGCGCAGCAGCGCTGGTACCCCGGCGCGCTCAGCGGCCTGTTCATCATCGGCAGCGGCCTGGCCCTGCTGCAGACGGCGGTGAATCCGTACATCAGCATCCTGGGCCCGATCGAAACGGCCGCGCGGCGCATCGCGCTGATGGGCATCTGCAACAAGATCGCCGGCATGATCGCCCCGTTCCTGATCGGCACCCTGGTGCTGCACGGCATCGGCGACCTGTCCGAGCAGGTGGCCAGCGCCGATCCGGTGACCCGCAATGCGCTGCTGGATACCTTCGCGGCCAAGATCCAGATGCCGTACATGGCCATGGCCGGCCTGCTGGTGGTGCTGGCGGTGGGCGTGCTGTTCTCGCCACTGCCGGAGATCAAGACCGCCGAAGCCAACGCCACCCCGGCGCGTGCGCCCGGCCTGGCCGAACGCAGCAGCATCTTCCAGTTCCCGCACCTGTGGCTGGGCGTGCTGTGCCTGTTCGTGTACGTGGGCGTGGAAGTGATGGCCGGTGATGCCATCGGCACCTACGGGCACGGGTTCGGCCTGCCGCTGGACCAGACCAAGCTGTTCACCTCCATCACCCTGTTCGCGATGCTGGTGGGCTACCTGGCCGGCCTGGCGCTGATTCCGCACCTGGTCTCGCAGTCGCGCTACCTGAGCATCTCGGCCAGCCTGGGCGTGCTGTTCTGCATCGGTGCACTGTTCACCCATGGCTACGTCTCGGTCGGCTTCGTGGCCGCGCTGGGCTTTGCCAACGCCATGATGTGGCCGGCGATCTTCCCGCTGGCGATCCGGGGCCTGGGCCGCTTCACCGAAACCGGCTCGGCGCTGCTGGTGATGGCCATCGCCGGTGGCGCGATCATCCCGCAGGCGTTCGCCGTGCTGAAGCAGCATTTCGACTTCCAGTGGGTGTTCGCGGGCCTGATGGTGCCGTGCTACCTGTACATCCTGTTCTACTCCCTGCACGGCCACCGGGTCGGGCTGCCCCGCGACGGGCAGTGATCGGCGATCATGGACGCCCAACCGGTGAGCCAGGAAAAGAGCATGCGTAGAGCGACCATCAAGGATGTCGCCGAACGGGCCAAGGTGTCGTTGAAGACCGTTTCGCGGGTCATCAACAACGAACCGTCGGTCATGCAGGCCACGCGCGCGCGCGTGCTGCGCGCCATCGCCGAACTCGATTACGAGCCCGATCCCGCCGCACGCAACCTGCGTACCGGCACCACGCTGGTGATCGGGCTGGTCTACGACAACCCCAACCCGTACCACATCATCGGCGTGCAGAACGGCGTGCTGGCCGCCTGCCGCGAGACCGGCTTCGGGCTGCAGATCCACCCCTGCGATTCCAGTTCGCCGATGCTGGCCGAAGAGCTCGCCGACTGGGTACAGCGATCGCGCCTGGCCGGGCTGGTGCTGACCGCGCCGATGTCCGAACGCCGCGACCTGGTCGCCGCGCTGACCGCGCGGGGCATCAAGCTGGTCCGCATCATCGCCGCCACCGCCGACCCGCAGGATGGCGCGTGCGTGTTCGTGGACGACCGCGAGGCCGCCTACGAAATCACCGAGCACCTGATCCAGCTTGGCCACCAGCGCATCGGCTTCCTATGGGGCGGCTCCTCGCACCGTTCCAGCGGCGAACGCCATGCCGGTTATGAAGCCGCGCTGCGCGACTACGGCATGACCGTGGACAAGCACCTGGTGGTGCAGGGCGATTACACCTTCGACGACGGCTTCCGTGGCGCGCGCCGCCTGCTGGCGCTGCGCGAACCGCCTACCGCGATTTTCGGTTCCAACGATGAAATCGCCGCCGGCGTGCTCGCCGCGGCCAAGTCGGCCGGCATGAACGTGCCTTACGACCTCTCCATTGCCGGCTTCGAGGACAGCCCGTTCTCGCGCCAGTCCTGGCCGCCGCTGACCACCGCCAAGCAGGCCACCGAAGACATCGCGCGGCATGCCGCGCGCCTGTTGATCGCGCAGCTGCGCAGCGATGCGTACGACGATGCACCGCTGCAGCTGCAGAACCAGGGCTTCGTCCCGCAGCTGGTCGTGCGTGGTTCCACCGCGCCGATGCGGCCGGTCGGCACGCGGCCCCCCACCCCTGAAACCACCTGAGCCCCGCATGTCCCTGCCAGCCCCGCACGACACCCTGATGTTCCGCGAAGCCGCCGAAGCGGCCGACGTGATCGCCGCGCAGTTCGCGCGCAACGAAGCGACGGTGCAGACGCTGGCCGCGACCCTGCGCGCGGCGCCGCCGCCGTTCGTGGTGACCTGCGCACGCGGGAGCTCCGACCACGCCGCCACCTACGCCAAGTACCTGCTGGAAACCAAGCTCGGCCTGGTTACTGCCTCGGCCTCGCCGTCGGTGGGTTCGGTGTACGAATCCCCGCTGCAGCTGCGCGGCGCGCTGTACATCGTCATTTCGCAGTCCGGCAAGAGCCCGGACCTGCTGCGCAACGCCGAAGCCGCGCGCGCGGCTGGCGCGCGCGTGGTGGCGCTGGTCAACGTGGAAGATTCGCCGCTGGCGCAGCTGGCCGAAACCGTGATTCCGCTGGGTGCCGGCGCCGAACGCAGCGTGGCGGCCACCAAGAGCTACCTCGCATCGCTGTCGGCGATCCTGCAGCTGGTGGCGTACTGGAGCCAGGATGCCGGGCTGATCGCCTCGCTGCGCACGCTGCCCGACGCACTGCGCCAGGCCTGGAACAGCGACTGGTCCGCACTGACCGATGGCCTGGTGCCGGCGCACAACCTGTTCGTGGTCGGCCGTGGCCTGGGCCTGGGCGCAGCGCAGGAAGCGGCGCTGAAGTTCAAGGAAACCTGCGGCCTGCACGCCGAAGCCTACAGCTCGGCCGAGGTCAAGCACGGGCCGATGGCGCTGGTGGGCCCGGGGTTCCCGGTGCTGGCCTTCGCCCAGCCCGATGAAACCGGCGCGGGCACCCGTGCGGTGGCCGCCGAGTTCGCCGCGCGTGACGCGCAGGTCTGGCTGGCCGCACCGGATGGCGACCTGCCGCTGCCGCAGGCACCGCACCCCGCCTGCGCACCGCTGCTGACCGTGCAGGCGTTCTACAAGGCCATCAACGCGCTGGCACTGCGTCGCGGCCACAATCCCGACCTGCCGCCGCACCTGAACAAGGTCACGGAGACCGTCTGATGAAGACCGTCCTGCGCAATGCCCGCATCCTCACCGCCGACGGCTTCCGCGATGACCTCGCGGTGGTGATCGAAGCCGGGCGCATCACCGCGCTGGTGTCCGACGCCGCGCCGCAGCTGGGCAGTGCGGCCGAGCAGGTGGACCTGGGCGGTGGCTGGCTGCTGCCCGGGTTCATCGATGCGCAGGTCAATGGTGGCGGTGGCGTGCTGTTCAACAACACGCCCGACGTGGAGAGCCTGCGCACGCTGGCCGCCGCGCACCGCCGCTTCGGTACCACCGCGCTGCTGCCGACGCTGATCAGCGACGATGTGCAGGTGATGCGCAAGGCGATCGACGCGACCCGCCAGGCCATTGCCGCCGGCGTGCCCGGGGTGATCGGCATCCACCTGGAAGGGCCGTACATCGCACCGGCACGCAAAGGCACACACGATGCCAACAAGTTCCGCGTGCCCGATGCCGACGAGATCGCCATGGCGGCCTCGCTCGACAATGGCGTGACCCTGCTGACCCTGGCCCCGGAGCGGGTGCCGCTGGACAGCATCCGCGCGCTGGTCGAACGCGGCGTGATCGTGGCCGCCGGGCATACCGCGGCAACGTATGAGGAAGCACGCGCAGGGCTGGATGCCGGCATCCGCGGTTTCACCCATCTGTACAACGCGATGTCACCGCTGACCGGGCGTGAACCCGGCGCCGTGGGCGCAGCACTGGAAGATCGCGGCAGCTGGGTCGGCATCATCGCCGATGGCGTGCACGTGCACCCGGCCAGCCTGCGCGTGGCACTGGCGACCAAGCCGCAGGGCAAGGTCATGCTGGTCACCGATGCGATGCCGCCGGTGGGTGCCGACAACCCCAGCTACGAACTCTATGGCGAAGTGATCACCGCCGTGGACGGGGTGGTGCGCAATGCGGCCGGTTCGCTCGCCGGTTCGGCGCTGGACATGGCCACGGCCGTGCGCAATACGGTGCAGCTGTTGGGCCTGTCGCTGGAGGAGGCCGCGCGGATGGCGTCGCGCTATCCGGCGCAGTTCCTCAACGTCGATGATCGCCTGGGTGAGATCGCCGAAGGCTACCAGGCCGACCTGGTGCTGCTCGACGAGGCGCTGCAGGTGCGCGCCACCTGGATTGCCGGCCAGCGCGAGGACGCATGAGCATTCCATCCTCGTCGCGCATGGGCTCCATCGATGCCCTGCGCGGGCTGACCGTGGCCGCCATGCTGCTGGTCAACAACCCTGGCGACTGGGGCCATGTGTACGCGCCGCTGCTGCATGCGGACTGGCATGGCTTCACGCCGACCGATCTGATTTTCCCGCTTTTCCTGTTCATTGCCGGCGTATCGATGGCCTTCAGCCTGGTGCCACGCGCCACTGATCCCGACCTGCGCCCGGCGCTGGGCCGTACGCTGCTGCAACGTGCGCTGCGCATCCTCGTCGCTGGCGCGCTGCTGCACGTGCTGGCGTGGTGGCTGTTCGAACTGCCGGCCTACCGGCTGTGGGGCGTGCTGCAGCGGATCGCGCTGTGCGTGGCGGTGGTCGGCCTGCTGGCCATCCACACCCGGCAACGCACGCAGTGGGCGGTATTGGGCGGCCTGTTGCTGGGCTATGCGGCGCTGCTGCTGGGAGCCGATACGCTGGAGCCGTGGCTCAACCCGGTCAGTCGCGTCGATACCGCGCTGTTCGCACCGTTTCTCTACAAGTACGACGCCATCACCAGGCTCGGGCATGACCCGGAAGGCCTGCTCAGCAGCGCCGGTGCCATCGCCACCACGTTGCTGGGGCTGATTGCCGGGCGCTGGCTGCGTGCCGGCAGCCTGGGCGCGCTGGCGGGATTGGGGCTGGTACTGCTGGGCGGCGGGCTGTTGCTGGCACCGGTGCTGCCGTTCAACAAGAACCTGTGGACGCCCAGCTACGTGCTGTGGACCGGTGGCCTGTCGATCATGGCGCTGCTGCTGGCGCATTTTCTCGTTGACCGCCATCGCTGGCCTGCAGTGGGCCGCCGTTTCGGTGTCAACGCGATTGCCGCCTACCTGGGTTCGTCGGTGATGGCGCTGGTACTGATCGCCGGTGGTGCCTGGGCGGCGTGTTACGCCGCGCTGCTGCAGCGGTTGCCTTCGATGCCGGAACTCGCGTCGCTGCTGTGCGCGGTGGGCTTCGTCCTGGCCTGGTGGGTGGTCGCCTGGGTGATGGATGCGCGGCGGATCTACCTCAAGATCTGACCCCTCACGGTTTCTATACCCGGCCATCACATCCTGGACAGTAAGACTACGCGCACGGGGGCAGTAGTTTTACTGAAAGCGCACGCGTAGTCGTACAGCCGTATTCCTTCCTATGGAAAAGGATCGGGTCATGCGCCCCAGGATCGCGTTGTCGAAGCACCCGTTGGCCGACTGAATCGGCCGTATCACCCGCCTGGCCTGTGGCGCCGCGCTGCTGGCAGCCACCAGTCCCGCCTGGGCCGGTTGCGATAACACCGCACCGGCGACTGGCCAGACCGTCACCTGTACGGCAAGTCCGCCCAGTCCCCAGACCACCGCGATCACCAGTGTGGTTGGCTCCAGCAACGTCACCATCAACGTAGAGAGCGGTGCGCAATTGGTGGTCGCCGGAGGCGCATCGATCGGTCTCAATGGCGGGGCGGGGCATCTGATCGACAACCGCGGCACGATCAGCAACACCGGCGGCGGCGCCATCGTGACCAATGCGGCCACGACCGTCATCAACCGCGGCGTCATCAGTGGATCCAGCGGCATCATTTTCGGGACCGGCGCCGACCGGTTCGAGATGCTGGGCGGTACGCTCAGCGGCGGCGTTCTCCAGGGCGTAGGGAGCGATGCCATCGTCATCCGCGACGGAACGATGGACCGCATCGACCAGGGCGAAGGCCTGGACAGCCTCGAGGTCAGCGGTGGGACGGTGACCGGCACGGTGCAGCAGGGGTCGGGCATGGATACGTTCCTGATGACCGGCGGCACCATCGGTGCGCTGCTGCAGGGCGATGGTCTCGACCGCTTCCGCATGACCGACGGGCGCATCGTCGGCGCGTTCGATGACGGTGATTACGGCGAAATGACCGGCGGCCGCATCGGCCGGGTCAACATGAAGCTGGAAGACAACACCTTCCTGATGTCCGGCGGCACCATCGACGGCAACCTCGTCACCGGCTTCGGCAACGACACCATCGTGCTCTCCGATGGTTACATCGGCGGCAACATCAGCGTCAGCGGCGGCAACGATTCGGTGACCATCACCGGCGGCACCGTGCGTGGCGAGATCCGCCTCAGCTTCGGCAATGACCGTGTGGACTGGAGCGGCGGTGGGGTGGTGCATGGCCTGGTCGACATGGGCGAGGGAGACGACACGGCTGCGCTGGCCGATCTCAACGTCGCCCACCTGGGCGCATTGCCCGGCTTCGCCGGTGGCCTGGGCAATGACACGTTGAGCATGGACAACGTCAAGACCAGCGGCGTGGCGCGTTTCACCGGTTGGGAAGCGGTGGCGCTGCGCAATGACACCCAGCTCACCTTCGATGGCGACCTGGGCCTGGGCGACAGCGCCAGCGGCACCGGTACGCTCGATGTCGACGCCACCAGCACGCTGTTCGGCGGCGGCGTCAATGCCAGCATCGTTGCCTTCAACGCTGCATTGCCGGTGAGCGTGACCAACGCAGGGCGGATCGACCTGACCAATGGCACCAACGGTGCGGGCGACGCGTTCACCATCGCCGGCATTACACCGGCAACGGCGGCGCGCTGTACCTGGACACGGTGCTGGGCGCGGACGACTCCGCGTCGGACCGGCTGGTGATCTCCAACGGCGTTGCCGACGGCACCACCGGCGTGGGCATCCTCAATGCGGGCGGCGCAGGCACCGAAACGGTGGCCGACGGCATCCTGGTGGTGCAGGCGATCAACGGTGCCAGCACCAGCGCCAACGCGTTCGCGTTGTACAGCCCGGTGGCGGCCGGTGCATTTGAATATTTCCTGTTCAAGGGCGGCGTCAGCGCAGGGAGTGGCGAGAACTGGTACCTGCGTTCGACCCTGGTCAACGGAGTGGTCGCCGCGGCGACTTCACCGCCGACGGGTCTGGGCTCGGTGACGCCTGAGCCACCGCCGCCGGAGGCGCAGGGGGCGCCGCCGCCTGCGCTGCCGCCGCCCCCCTCACCGGATGTCCCCGAGAATCCAGACCCGGTGGCCGCAGAGCCGGCACCCCCACCGGAACCGGCCCCGCCGCCGCCGGTGCCGGAACCGCAGGTGGAGGTGCCGCCACCGGTACCGACCGAGGTGGCCGCCATTCCCGGTCCGCTGGCAGTGCCGCCGACGCCGGATGCACGTCCTTCCGAAGAGGCCGTCGTCCCCCTGTATCGGCTGGAGACCAGCGTGGACTCGGTAGTGCCGCCGCTGTTGCGCGAGACCAGCCTGGCCAGCCTGGGAACCTTCCACGAACGCCAGGGCGAGCAGCGCATCCTGGCCGGGCAGGGCGGTGTCCGCGCGGCATGGGCACGGCTGGTCGGGCAAAGCCACGACCAGCACTGGGAGGGCGATGCCCAGCCCGGGTTCGACGGTGACATCCAGGGCGTGCAGGCCGGGTTGGACCTGTACGCCAACGCCGACGACAGCCGCCGCGATCAGTTCGGCGTATTCGTCGGCCGCACCCGTGCGCAGGGCAACGTCAACGGCTTTGCGATCGGCTGGGAAAACGTCGCGGTGGGCAGCACCCGCCTGGATGACAAGCACGTGGGCCTGTACTGGACGCGCACCGGCAGCGCGGGCGGCTACCTGGACGTGGTGGTCATGCAGAGCCGTTACGACGGCGAGGCCACCTCCGCGCGTGGCATCGGAATAGACGTGGAGGGTGACGGCACCACGGCGTCGGTGGAGCTGGGCAAGCCGCTGCTGCGCTTTGGCCAGTCGGCCTGGTGGCTGGAACCGCAGGTGCAGGTGATCTGGCAGCGCACCTCGGTGGACGATACCGCCGACCGCATCGCGCAGCTGCGCTTCAATGCCGACAACGCCTGGACCGGCCGCGTCGGCCTGCGCGTGGCTGCCGACTACGACATTGCCGGCAACGGGTGGCAGCCGTACTTCAAGCTCAACTACTGGCAGACGCTCGATGGCGAAGACCGCATCGACTTCGACAGCAACCGCATCACCAACCAGCAGGATTCGCGCGCGCTGGAAGTCGGCTTCGGGGTGGTGGCGCGCTTCAACGCCAATGTCAGCGCGTTTGCGGTCGCCGACTACACGCGCGACCTGGAAAGCAGCCGTCAGAAGGAGCTCAAGGTGATCGAAGGCACGGTGGGGATGCGGTTCGATTTCTAGCGGGAACCGGGCATTGTGTTGCTATTGGTGGCATTACCTCCGGCGGGGAAGTACGCTTTCCGGATGCGAACCAAGCCCAATGCCCAGCCCAACCAGAGCCTGATCGACGGTATCGCGACCCTGCAGGCGCTGGCGTCCTCGCCCGAGCCGGTGGGCTGCCGCGAACTGGCCCGGCAGCTGGATGCCAACCCCACCCGGGTCAACCGGCTGCTCAAGACGCTGGCCTACCTGGGCATTGCCCGGCAGACCGCCGACCGCAAATACACCGCCGGCCCGGGCATGCACGTGCTGGCCGCGCAGAGCCTGTTCGCCTCCGGGCTGATCCGCCGCGCGCTGCCCGTGCTCGAGCACCTGCGGCGGTTCGGCCATACCGTGGCGCTGGGCGTACTGTGGAACGACAGCGTCAGCTACCTGTTCCATGCGCCGCCGGGAATCGAGGCGGCGCGGGGCCTGGGCCGCATCGGCCTGCTGCCGGCGACCACCAGCGGCATCGGCATCGTGCTGCTGGCGCAGCTGTCCGACGAGGAGGTGCGCGAGCTGTACGCCGACCGCCCCATCCCGATGTTCCCGGAGGGGATCGAGCAGCTGCTGGCCACCCTGGAACAGACAAGGCGGCAGGGGCACGCACGCGTGCACGTGGCCGACGAACGCGACCACCACATCGTGGCCATTGCCATGGGCGATCCGGTGCATGCCGGCATTGCGATGTCCGGCTGGATCCCCGAATCGGCCACCGAAGAACTGGTCGCGGCACTGCGCACGGCGGCCGCCGAGATCGGCTGAGGGCTTTGCCGCAGTGCGGTTTGACATGTTGCTACAATAGCAATACGTTGCAGCCTTCCGAAGGGGAGGCATCGGCAATGTCCAAGCGTGCGGGCGCATGACCGGCGGCAGGAACACCAAGTGGGTGCTGCTGGCCCTGCTGTTCTTTTCCACGGTGATCAACTACCTGGACCGGCAGGCGCTGTCGATCCTGGCCACCACCATCCAGGCCGACCTGGGCATGAGCGACCTGGAATACGCCCGCGTGGTGCAGGTGTTCCTGTTCGCCTACGCGGCGGCCTACGTGATGGCGGGGCGGGTTACCGACTGGCTGGGCGCGCGCGTGGCGCTGCTGCTGTTCGTGGGCTGGTGGTCGCTGGCCAACATCGCCACCGGCTTCGTACGCAGTGCGTTCGAGCTGGGCGCGGCGCGCTTCGCGCTGGGGCTGGGTGAGCCGGGCAACTACACGGTGGGCACCAAGGTGGTGTCGGAGCAGTTCCCGGCGCCGCAGCGTGGCCTGGCGCTGGGCCTCTACACCGCCGGTGCGATGATCGGCGCGACGCTGGCGCCGCCGTTGATCGGCGGCATTGCATTGACCTACGGCTGGCGCAGCGCGTTCTGGATCACTGGCGTGGCCGGGCTGCTGTGGATGATTGCGTGGTACTTCGTCTATCCGCGCCCGGCGCGACAGGCGGCCACCGAGGTGCCTGCGGCCGCAACGGTCGAGGCGGTCGCCACGCCGACGCTGGAAACACCCGCGGCAACCGCACCGGCGGCGTCGATGAAAGGCGTCTGGGGCCGGCTGGCGCGCGACCGCACGGTGTGGGCGCTGGTCGCCTCGCGCGCGGTGGCGGATCCGGTCTGGTACTTCTACCTGTTCTGGTTCCCCAAATACCTGGGCGACGCGCGCGGCATGAGCCTGGCCGCGATCGCCTCGCTGGCGTGGATCGTCTACGTCGCCGCCGACATCGGCAGCGTGGGCGGGGGCCTGATATCAGGACGGCTGGTCAAGCGCGGCATGAGCCCGGTGCGGGCACGCCTGACCACCATGATCGGTGCAGCGTGCCTGGCGCCGATCGGCATGCTGGTGGCGCTGCATCCGCCGATTCCGCTGCTGCTCGCGCTGGCGTGCGTGGTGACCTTCGCGCACCTGACCTACCAGATCAACCTCACCGCGATGACGGTGGATCTGTTCCCGTCGCGCTACATCGCGTCGGTGGCGGGGCTGGTGGGCTGCGGCAGTGCACTCGGCGGCATGGTCTCGGCGCAGGTGGTGGGCCACCTGGTGGCAGACGGCAACTTCGACCGCGCGTTCGTGCTGATGGCGTTCCTGCACCCCATTGCAGTGCTGCTGGCGTGGACCGCGCTGAGAAAAGCCAAGCGTTCGCGAATGACGCTGGTTGGCCCGGACGCCGAGGCGGTGGCGGCAGGTTGAGAAGGGCCGGACAGTGTCCGGCCCCAACGCTCAGGGAACGAACTCGGCGTGCTCCCAGAAGCGCGCGTTCGGCTGCGCGCCCAGGCCATGACCGGAGGGCAGCGTGTAACCCTCGCGCTCATACGCCATGTCGGTGTCGAGCATCTCCACCGAGCGCGAGAAGATGGAGTGCTGCCACTCGTGGCGCCACAGGCCGTCGATGACCGCCGATGCATGCAGGCTGGCGGCCATGAAGATGCCGCCGCCGATGGTGGCGTGCGGCGCGACCTGCACCCCGTGCGTTGCCGCCAGGTGGGCAATGCGCAGGAACTGGGTGATGCCGGTGTGGCCCATCTCCGGTTGCACGTAGGCCAGCGTTCCCCCGACCAGCCGCAACCGCGCGACATGGTCGGTGGGCCACTCTTCGCCGGCGGCGACGGGAATGGGGCTGTCGCTTCCCAACGCGATCAGCCCGGCCACATCCTCGGGCTTGAGCGGTGCTTCGATGAAGGTCAGCTGCGCCGGCAGCAGTTGCCCTGCCAGCGCCAATGCCCGCGCGTGATCGAACTTCCAGTGCAGGTCCACCATCAGGTGCACCGCATCGCCCAGCTCGGCGCGTAGCGCCTGCATTTCTTCGACGATGCCCTCATGGCTGACCACGGCATGCACCTTGAAGGCATCGTGGCCCTGCGCCGCAAACGCGTGCGCCATCGCCACCTTCTCCGCGACCGTTGCCGCCGGCAGGCCCGATACATAACCGGGAATGGTGTCGCGCCGCCGCTCACCCAGCAGCGCCCACAGCGGCTGGCCGGCCGCACGCGCGCGCAGGTCCCACAGGGCGATGTCCAGCGCCGCCAGCGCATCGGTGTGGAACCCGCTGCCGCAGCCACGCACGCGCATCAGCCCGTACAGGTCGTCCCAGATCTGCTCCACGTCGTCCGGCTCGCGCCCGATCAGTTCCGGCGCAAGCAGGTCGTTGATGATCTCGCAGGTCGCGCGCGGCGCGCAGATGCCATAGGTTTCGCCCCAGCCCACCGCGCCATCGGCGGTGGTGACGCGCACCAGCACCGAGCGGTCCACGGTGGGGTAGAGCGTCCCGTTGCCCCTGCGCACCAGGTAGCCGCGGGAGTTGACCCGCTCGCCCGGCCCCAGCGGCCCCAGGTAGGGCGTGGTGCGCGGAACGGTGAGGATGAAGGTTTCAACCTGGGTGACCTGGCTCACGCGTGGCTTCTCCGTGCCTGCCCGGGGACGGTGTCCAACGGCAGCAGGTCGCTGATGCGATCCAGCAGGATATCCAGTTCGTGTTCGTCGAAGCGGTCCAGTGCCGGTCCCGGGGCACGCACATGGTCGCTGCCGATCAGGCCGCGGCGCAGCAGGATGGCCTTGGTCAGGCGCCAGCGGAACACCGCCTGCATGCTGAGCAGCGGCAGGGTGCGTTCGAACAACGTTCGCGCACGCGACTGATCGCCCGCCGCCCAGGCCGCCAGCATCGCCACGTGGACCTCGGTGATTTCGCAGGCCGGCATCGTGCCGACCGCACCGCGCGTGAGTTCATCCAGTACATAGCGGGCGCCGGCACCGCCGAACACCGCGCGCACGCTGCTGCCGGCGCGTTCGGACAACGCGGTGATGCGATGCCCCGAGGGCATCGTTTCTTCCTTGACGTATTCAATGGCGGGGACGCGCGCGGTCAGTGCCACCACCTCGTCGACGCCCAACCCGACGCCCATCGGCGCCGGTGCGTTCTGCAGCATCACCGCCACGCCCGATTCGCTGGCCAGGCGGCTGAAGAACGCGGCCATGCCCTCGGCATCACCGGCCAGCGCGTGCGGGGTGAGCACCATCGCAGCGCTCGCACCGGCCTGGCCACCGGCCTGGGCCAGCCGCACCGCGTCTTCCAGCGTGCGGGCGCTGGCGCCGACGATGAACGGCACGCGGCCGCGGTTCCAGCGGCCGATGCAGGCCGTCAGGTGCAGGCGCTCATCCAGCGTGAGCATGTCGTACTCGCTGGCCAGGCCCGGAAACACCACCCCGGCCGCACCGGCGGCCAGGATGTACTCGAACACGGCTTCGGTCCCGGCCTCGTCGAGCGCGCCGTGCGCGTCGAAGATGCTGGGCAGGATCGGGAAGACACCTTGCAGAACGGCCATTGCGCCGGGTCCTTGTTGGAAAGCGTGTGCCATGGATAGCAACACTATGGAAGGGAAGTGGCCGCAGACGCTACAGGCGGGTCTTGATTCTTCGCTGCATTGCAGCGTGCGCGGTCAAATCATATTGCTATATTAGCTACACGCTGCCAAGCCGCAGCGCAGCAGCAACGACGAAAAAGCGCTGGATCCAGCTGGGCAGGTCGGGGGCCTGCAGCGGGATCCCTACCTTGGGAGAGGGCCGATACATGCTTCGTTTTCGACGTTCCACCTTGTTCACCGCCTTGGGCACCTGCCTGCTGGCGCCGATGCTGGCCGCCGCACAGGATGCTCCGCCCGCCACCACCACCACCGCCGGCGACCCGCAGGCGCAGACGCTCGACGCCGTGAGCGTGGTCGGCATCCGCGGCAGCCTGGAAGCCTCGCGCGACCTCAAACGCGATTCGCCGCAGATCGTCGACGCGATCGTGGCCGATGACATCGGCAAGCTGCCCGACACCAACGTCGCCGAATCGCTGGGCCGGGTGGCCGGCGTGCAGCTCGAGCGCGGCATGGGCGAGGGCAGCGACATCCTGGTGCGCGGCCTGAAAGAAAACGTGCTGCTGTACAACGGCCGCCAGATCGTCGATGCCACCGGGCGCGGCGGCAACGGCCTGGACCAGCTGGCCACCTCCACCTACGGCCTGCTCTCGCTGGTGCCCTCCGAGCTGATCTCGCGGCTGGAAGTCACCAAGCTGGCCGGCGCCGACCAGATTTCCGGCGGGCTGGGTGGCATCGTCGACATCCACACCCGGCAGCCGCTGTCGGGCGACAGCGACCAGAACGTGGTCAGCCTGGCCGGCACCTACGACGACATGGCCGATTCCTGGGGCCACAACGCGTTCGGGCTGATCTCGCGGCGCAACGAGGACCGCACCTTCGGTGCGCTGCTGTCGGCCACCTACGGCCGCCGCAACGTCGTGCAGCAGGGTCTGGACACGTTCTCCGGGTATGCACGCTTCAACGACCCGACCGACCCCACCCGCACGCGCTTCGGCAGCACCGACATGCGCGCGCAGAACATCGACGATGACCGCACCAAGGTTGGCCTGAGCGCGGTGCTGCAGTGGCGCCCGGCCGATGGCGTGGAGCTGTCATGGGATACCTTCTACTCCCGGCAGAAGGCCGAGCGCGACCGCTACTGGATTGCCTTCAACCCCTCCGCCGGCCTGAGCAACGCGGTCTACTCCGACCACGACATCCTGCTGGCCGGCCGATCCACCGGCACCGTGCTGCTCAACACCGAAGTGGCCGACATCGATTCGGACACCCTGTCCAGCGCGCTGCGCGCCAGCTTCCAGGTCGGCGAACGCGTGACCGGTTCGGCCGAACTGGACTGGGGGCGTTCCACCGCCAGCTACAACCAGCGCTACATGCGGCTGGCGCCGATGGCCGGGCTGACCTCGGTCACCGACTTCGACCTGCGCAGCGGCAGCTTCGGCAGCTTCAATGTCAGTGGCGTCAACGTGGTCGATCCGGCGCAGTGGCGCATGTCCATCCTGTTCGACAACGACTGGCGCGCGCAGACCGACTCGCGCGCGCTGCGCACCGACTGGAGCCTGGCCTTCGACAACGGCCCGCTGCGCTCGCTGGACGTCGGCGCGCGTTTCAGCCGCCTGGAAAGCCTGCAGGACCCGCGCCGCGCCGACATCCGCCCGGCCGGAGGCATTCCGGTCACGCAGATGGATCCGTACATCCGCGTGTACAGCAACAACGACTTCCTGCCGGGGGAGTTCGCCGGCCTGCCGCGCGATTACCTGGGGGCATTCCGCGGCACCTTCGGCGGCTGCGACAGCTTCACCACGTTGCCGCAGATCTCGCAGAACCCGCAGTGCCTGGATCCGGCCAATACCGCGCTGGCCTATTCGGCCACCTTCAGCGTCGATGAAGACTTCCTCGAGGCCTACGCCAAGCTCAACTGGGACACCGAGGTGGGCGGCATGGCGCTGGGCGGCAACGTCGGCCTGCGCTTCGTGGGCCGTGACCTGACCTCGCGCGGCAACCTGATCAGCGGCACCGGCGTGCTGACCCCGTCGAACTTCGAACGGGATGACCGCAACGTACTGCCCTCGGCGGTGGCCAAGCTGCAGATCACCGACAGCCTGGTGCTGCGCGGCGGCGCGGCCAAAGTGGTCGCCTTCCCCAATACCGAAGACCTCAACAACGGCGTCACCCTCAACAACAACGCCGTGTTCGATGCCAACGGCGTGCAGACCTCGCCGGGCACCGGCAGCGGCGGCGCACCGGACCTGGACCCGTTCAAGGCCACCCAGTACGACCTGTCGCTGGAGTGGTACTACGGCGGCCAGGGCCTGCTCTCGGCCGGCCTGTTCTACAAGGATGTGTCCACCTTCATCGTGCAGCGCCAGAGCGCGGAAACCTACAGCAACGTCAACTTCCTGGTGCTGCGCAAGATCAACGGCGACAAGGCCAAGGTGAAGGGCGCCGAGCTGCTGGCGCAGGTGCCCTTCAGCGGCATGTTCGACGGCTTCGGCGTGGTGGCCACCTACACCTGGATCGACTCGGAAACCCCGATCACCGACATCAACGGCAATGCGATGACCTTCCCGGGCCTGTCCAAGAACAACGCCAACCTGATCGGCTACTACGAGAACGGCCCCTTCGGCATCCGCCTGGCCTACAACTGGCGTGACGAGTGCATGGTGGGGTTGTCGGCGGCGTCCACCGGCATCTACAACGATACCTACAAGGACCTGTCGGCATCGATGAGCTACGATTTCAGCGAGCGCCTGTCGCTGAAGCTGGAAGGCAACAACCTGCTCGACAGCGAACAGCGCACCTTCGACGGCTATGCCGAAGGCCTGCGTACCAACGTGGTGTTCGGCCGGTCCTACAAGGCCAGCCTGACCTACCGGTTCTGAGCATGGTTCCTCTGGAAAGGATGGGCAGGGCATGAGCGAGGCGGGAATGCAGGGGCGCACGGCGCTGGTGACCGGCGCGGCCAGCGGGATAGGCGCAGCGGCGGTGACGCGGCTGCGCGCCGATGGCGCCCGGGTGGCGGCGCTGGACCAGGGCGTGTCGAGCGGGGCGGACGCCAGTGCCGTGGCCGACCTGCGCTCGCCGGAGGCGGTCAGTGCTGCGATTGCCGACCTGCGCACGGCGCTGGGGCCCTTTGACGCGCTGGTGCATTGCGCCGGCATCTGTCCGCCGGGCAGTACGCTCGACAGCAGCGACGACCTTTGGCTGGACGTGTACTCGGTCAACGTGCTCGGTGCGCTGCGGGTGATGCGCGAGGTGGTGCCGGACATGCGCGGGCGCGGTGGCAGCATCGTGCTGGTGTCGTCGATCAACGCGCGTTTCGCCACCCCGGGGCTGGCGGCGTATGCCGCCTCCAAGGCCGCGCTGGAGGAAATGGCGCGCACCGCCGCGCTGGAGTTTGCCCCGGACAACATCCGGGTCAACACCATCGCGCCGGCGTCGGTGGACACGCCGATGCTGCAGGCCTCGTTCGCGCGCGCCGCCGATCCGGCGGCTGCCCGGCGCAGCAACGAGCAACGACATCCCCTGGGGCGCTTGGGTACGCCCGGAGACGCCGCCGAGCTGGCGTTGTTCCTGGCCTCGCCGCGCAGCGGCTGGATCACCGGTTCGGTGTTTCCATTGGACGGTGGTGCAGGGGTGACCCGGCGATGAGTGTGCAGGACACGAATTACATCATCGGCATCAACTGGGGCAGCACCAACTTCCGCGCGTACCGGATCGATGCCGACGGAACCGTCAGCGCGACGATCGAACAGCCGGGCGGCATTGCCGGGCTGGAGCGGTCGCAGATGCAGGCCCTGCTGGAGGAGGTGGCAACGGCGTGGCCACATGCCTCGCGGATCTACGCCAGCGGCATGATCGGCTCGAACATCGGCTGGAGTGATGCGGGATACGTGGACTGCCCGGCATCACCGGATGCCATCGCCGGGCGCCTGCATGAGGTGCAGATCGGTGCGCATGCGGTGGCGATCGTTCCGGGGCTGGCCTGCCGGCGCGGCGATGGTTCACCGGACATCATGCGCGGGGAGGAAACCGAGCTGTTGGGGATGGTCGCGCTCGGGACGATTCCCGCCACCGGACTGGTGGCCTTGCCCGGCACGCACAGCAAGTGGGTGCGGCTGGAACAGGGCGTGGTGGTGGAGTTCATGACCGCGATGTCGGGCGAGATCTTCGACCGGCTCACTGCAGCGGGTCTGCTGGCATCGGTGGTTGACGGTCCGGCCGAAGACGGCGCGGCGTTCATCGATGGCGTGCGTGCCGCGCAGGGCGGTGCGGGATTGACCACCCTGCTGTTCGGCGCGCGGGCGCGGGTGATCCGGGGTGACCTGGCCCGGCGCGAGGGGGCTTCCTATCTGCGTGGGTTGCTGATCGGCGCGGAGCTCGCCGACGTGCGTCGCTACTGGGCAGACGGATTTAATGAGGTGCCGTTGATCGGTGCCGCGCCCGTGTGTGCGCTGTATGCGCGCGCACTGCAGGAGCTGGGGAGCTCCGGCAGGCCCATCGCCTCGCAACAGGCCTCGACCCGCGGGTTCCTGGCGTTGCACCAGGCAGCGGGAGCGGTGGCATGAGTGCGCATGATGCGGTGTTCAACCGCGCACTGGCCGAAACGGGCCTGATCGCGATCCTGCGCGGGCTGACCGGCGACGAAGCGATTGCGGTGGTGGAGGCGCTGTATACCGCCGGCGTGCGGCTGGCGGAAGTGCCGCTCAATTCGCCGGACCCGTTCCCCACCATCGCCGCACTGGCAGCGCATTTTGAAGGGCGCATGCTGATCGGTGCCGGCACGGTGGTGACCACCGATGCGGTCGAGCAGCTCGCTGCCACCGGTTGCGCGTTCTGCGTGTCGCCCAATACCGATCCGGCCGTGATTGCTGCCGCAGTGGCGAAGGGCATGATCCCCTTGCCCGGGTTCGCCACTGCATCCGAAGCGTTCGCCGCCATCGCCGCCGGTGCACGCCACCTCAAGGCGTTCCCGGCCCATGGCGCGCGACCGCAGTTGTCGGCGCTGTCGGCGGTGCTGCCGGCCGGCGTGACCCTGATCGCCGTGGGTGGCGCGAGCGTCGGCGACATTGGGGCATACCGCGACGCAGGTGTGCGGGCCTTCGGCGTCGGCACCGATCTGTACCGTCCCGGCCGGGCCGCCGATGACGTCGGCCGGCGTGCTGCCGCGTGGATCCAGGCCTTGCAGGCGCCGCCCGCGCCGGTGGCGACGCTGGCGCATGCCGCGCAGACGATGGTGGGCGAGTCGCCCCTCTTCGATGCCGAAGGCACTTTGTACTGGGTCGACCCGACCGTGCCGTGCCTGCTGCGCTGGGAGGGTACGGTGTGCACGCGCGTGCCGCTGACCGAACCGGTGTGGGCGTTGGGCCGGGTGGGGTCCGCGCTGGTGGGAAATGGAGAGACACACTTCCTGCGGCTGGGGCCGGAGGGAAGCATCACTGCCGGCCCGGAGATCGATGTCGGTGCGGGATGCCGGCTCAACGATATGGTGGTGGACAGCCAGGGCGGGCTGTGGGGCGGTTCCATGCATCGCGGCCTGTTGTCCGGCCGTGGCGCGCTGTTCCATGCAACCCGCCAGGAAGCACCCGCGCAGCGCGTGGCAGAGGGGCTGGGCGTGGCCAACGGCATGGCCTTCTCCGCCGACGAGCGCACGCTGTTCGTGATCGATACGCTGGCGCGCACGCTGCTCGCCTATCCGGTCGATATCGACGCCGGCAGCTTGGGCGAACCGCGCGTGGTGACCGATTTCCTCGGCGTGCCAGGCAAACCTGATGGCATGACGATGGGGCCGGAAGGCCACCTGTGGGTGGCGATGTGGGGCGGCCATGCGGTGGTGGAACTCGCCCCCAACGGTGCGGTCCTGCGCTCGATCCCGGTACCTGCCGCGCACGTAGGCAGCCTGGCATTCGCCGACGACGGACGCCTTTTCATCACTACCGCGCGGGCGCGCCTGTCGGACGCCGATCTCGCCCGCTCACCCGGAGCAGGCGGCCTGTTCGTGGTGCATCCGTAGGATCAACGACGGGCGGCGGCAATGGCCTTGATGCGGGCCTGGGCCAGCGCTTCGCCTACCGCAGGGCCTTTCAGGTGGGCCAGATCCAGGTCGCGGGCCTGCACTGACAACGCCGCCTGGTGCAGTCGCTTGAGCGTTTCGGCCTGTGGGTACGGCCGATCCTCGAAGCCGAGACGGCCACGCGCGTCGGCCTCGCAGCACACCGCGATCCTTGCGATCCGTTCGGGCCGCCGGAACCCATCGCAGCGGCCCAGCAGATCCAGCACCGTGCCATCGCGCAGTTCATCAATGCGGTGCACGTTGAGATGGTCGCGGCACACCGCCTCGGCCAGCTGGCGGTGATCCAGCGGAACCTTCAGGCGATCACACAGCGCACGCAGCGGTTCCAGCCCGCGCTCCTCATGCATCACATGGCGCGGCCATTCCGCGTGCGGAGTCAGCGCCTTGCCCAGGTCGTGGGTAAGCGCGGCGAACCCCACCATGTCATCGCCCGGCGCCAGCTGCGCGGCGACATCGCTGACCATTTCCTGGTGTACGCCGGTATCCACTTCGGGGTGGTACTCGGCGCGCTGCGGCACGCCATACAGCGCTTCCAGTTCGGGCAACACCGCACCCAGCGCACCGGCATCGTGCAGCGTGCGCAGGAAGGCCGACGGTTGCGCCGATCCGAGCACGCGGCGCAGTTCCTGCCAGACCCGTTCGGGTACCAGTGCATCCAGCTCGCCGCTGTCTGCGATCTGCCGCATCAGCTGCATCGTCTCCGGTGCCACGCTGAAGCCCAGCGGTGCAAAGCGCGCCATGAAGCGCGCTGCACGCAGCACCCGCAGCGGATCTTCCACGAAGGCGGGGCCCACATGGCGCAGCACCCGCTGTTCAATGTCGCGCACGCCGCCGTAAGGGTCCACCAGCTCACCGCTGGCCTCATCGCAGGCAATCGCATTGATGGTGAAATCGCGGCGCAGCAGGTCTTCTTCCAGCGTCACCGATGGATCGGCATCGACCACGAAGCCCCGGTAGCCGCGCCCGGATTTACGCTCGGTCCGCGCCAGCGCGTATTCCTCGCCCGTGTGCGGGTGCAGGAACACCGGAAAGTCCTTGCCCACCGCCTTGTAACCCAGCGCTTCCATTTCCGGCTGGGTGGCACCGACCACCACCCAGTCGCGGTCGCCGGCAGGACGCTGCAGCAGGCGGTCGCGCACGGCGCCGCCAACGAGATAGATCTTCATGGGCCCATGATGCCACGGCCGGCAACGCCGGCCGTGGGCAGGCCCTCAGTCGCCGCCCTTCTCCGCATCGGTCGGGCAGGTGAACGCCTTCCGCTTCGCCTGCAGCCGCCCGTTCATGCGGTCGGTCACCGGCAGCGCATCGCCGTTCAACCGCCAGTCGTAGATCACGCTGAAGGCCAGGATCCGCGCCACGTACTCGCGGGTTTCCTTGTAGCTGATGGTCTCGATCCAGATGTCCGGATCGAAGCCCGGCCGCTGCGACTGCCAGCGTGCGGTCGGGGTCGGCCCGGCGTTGTAGGCGGCGATGGTCACGTACGGCAGGCCTTCGTACTTGTTCATCAGCTGGCGCAGGTAGGCGGTGCCGATGGCGATGTTGGTGTCGGCGTCATACAGGCTGGCCGCACCGCCGTAGTTGGTCAGGCCGATGGTCTTGGCCACGCTCGCGCCGGTGGCCGGCAGCACCTGCATCAGCCCCATCGCATTGGCCGGGGAACGCGCCTTCGGGTTGAAGATGCTCTCGGCGCGGATCTCGGCGGCCACCCAGGCCGGGTCAATCGCGTTGCGCGCCGATTCGCGGCGGATCGCATCATCGTGGTGCAGCGGGAAGCGCAGGCTGTACAGGCGCTGCTCTTCCGGGGTCTTGCCCAGCGAGAACACCGCGCGGTCGAACCAGCCGTTGTCGCGCGCCACCTCCACCGCGATGCGGCGCTGGGTGGTGTCGAAGCGGGTCAAGGCATCGTTCCACTCGGCCACGGCCCAGCCCGAACGTTCGATCTTGAACAGCTCCATCGCGCGCACGATCGCCGGGTCACGCGCCACCGTGGCCTGTGCCTGCGCACTGTCCTTGGGTTCCACCGGGCACAGCGTGTAGGTGCTCTGGCCGAGCTGGTCGGCGGCCAGGAAGCCATGGAAGGTGGCCGCGCGCGCCGCTTCGCGGTACAGCGGCAGCGCTTCGTTGCGCTTGCCGGTCTTGTCCAGCATGCGCGCCTCGAAATAGCGCCAGCGCGAGTCATTGCGCTGGGTCGGGCCCATCTTGCGGATCGCGGCCAGCGTGGCCGGCCAATCGCCGCGCGACATCGCCTCGCGCGCCCGCCATTCGTGCAGGCGCTCGTCATACGCCGAATCCGGCACGGCATTGAGCCGGCGTGCGGAATCGGGCCCATACGACGCCACCGTCCACAGCGCGATCTGGTACTTCACGTCCGCCTGCTGGGCGGCGCTCAGCTGCAGCGCGTTGGCGTACTGCGGCAGCTGCTGTTCGGTCGCGTCCGGGTCGGCCTTGGCCAGCTTGGCCAGGCCATCGGTAGCGATGCGCCGGCTGCGTTCGTTGCGCGGCCAGTTCAGCGCGCTGGCATTGGGCTTGTCCACGAACGCCGCATAGGTGTTGGCCAGCGCCAGATCGGCGGCCGGCAGCCCGCGTGCGGCGCTGCGCATCACCGCCGGCTGCTGCGCATCGGCAGCGGCATCGATGCGCTCCCAGCGCAGCTCCGCGCTCAGCCCGCCCTTGGCATCCAGCACCGCAAAAACGGGGTCGCAGGCATCGGGCAGGGACTTGCCGGTGCTGCGCCAGATCGCCTGGGCCTCGCTGACCCACTGCGCATCGGCCTTGCCGGTGGCCTGGCGGGCGTTGAGCTGGGCGCAGCGCAGGCCGACATTCTCGGTCGGTGCCCAGTTGGCCAGCAGGGTCGGCCAATCCTCGCGACGGGCAACGGACGGCAGCCACACATTACGGAAGCTGGTGGCCACGGCCTGCCCGTTGTAGCGCTTCAGGAAGTCCTGGGCCCGGGCACTGGTGACCGTATCGATGTTGCGGCGCAGGTTGGCGAACTCCAGCCAGCCATACAACGGGTGCCGGGTCAGGCCCGCTGACTGGGCAGGATCGAACTGGCCGCGCTCGGCATTCTCGATGGCCGCCTTCATCTGCGCGCGCTGGGCATCCAAGCTCTGGGCACCGGCATCGGCGCCCACGCCCGTGCAGGCGAGCAGGGTGGCGGAACTGAGGATCAGGAGGGGGAGTCGGTTCATGCTGAAAGGATAGCGGGCGGGGGTGAAAGCCGGTGAGGGCAAGCCAACTCAATGATGAACGACACCCGTCGCCCCCCTGAACAGGCGCCACGCACGGGCGTAATGTCAGAGCCGCCAGCCCCAACGGCTGCAGGAGACTCAAACGAAACGGTAGCGCCGGCCGTTGGCCGGCCCGCAGGAACCCAACAACAAGGACCCTCACCATGGCATTCAGTGCGGCAGGCAACTCCGGACCACTGGCCGACATCAACGTCACCCCGTTGGTGGATGTAATGCTGGTGCTGTTGATCATCTTCATCGTGACCGCCCCGATGGTGTCCATGCCCATCCCGGTCAACCTGCCGCAACCCACTACCGTGGTACCGCCCACCGCACCGCCGCCGCCGATCGAACTGCGCGTGGACGCCAGCAACCAGGTCAGCTGGAACGGGCAGATGGTTGCGGTCAACTCGCTGCAGCAGCGCATGCAGGACGCCGCACAGGCCAACACCGGCAACGTTCCCGAACTGCGCATCGCCACCGACCCCAACGCCGAGTACGACGTGATGGCCAAGGTGTTGGCAGCCGCCAACAACGCGCACATGGAAAAGATCGCGTTCGTGAACCCGTAGCAGAACGTCCGGCCCGCCCACCGGCGGGCCGGAGCGCGTGGAACTGCGCTGCGGCGTACTGACGGATTAACGCGGTTGGGGCACGGAGGCATTGCGATGAAGTTGCAGGGCTGCTTGCTCGTTGTTGTTGTGCTGGTGTGCGTGCTGCTACCCGCGACTGCACTGGCGGCGGTTTCCGTTGGGGTGCGCGTTGCCGACCACGAGCGAACCCTGCCCCAGCTCAGCGCGGTGACAGTGGCGCAGGACACTGCGCTGCAGACCCGCCTTGGCGCGCAGCTGGCCCGCCACCTGGCCGGGGCCACCACCGGTTACCAACGGCTCGACGAGCTGTCGATGAACCTGCACGAGCGCAGGCTGAAGCTGTACGACAGGTTGGGCATGGGCCCGCTGCGGGTCGAACTTGTCTGGCCTGACCGCTCCCGGACGGTCTACACCATGGACGGCAACAGCCATCGCCGGGCCGCCTATCTCACGGGTCAAAGCCGCGACCCCCACGGCAATCCGCTGCCGGACCAGGGCGCTGCCCAGCGCGCCGGTGCGGTGTCGCTGGTGGGGTGGTACCAGTTCCAGAATGTCCGCAGCCGCCAAACGTGGGTCCGGGCCGCGCGTGCGCAGGGCATCCCCGTGCAGGACGACACCCCTTCGGCCACCCGCATGCAGTGCCGGTGGTCGGGCACCGCCTTGAGCTGCCATACGGAATAGGGCGCTTTCGTCCGGAATTCGGGTCCCGTGCAGCCGTTTGTCGGCTCAAACACGCCGCTGGGTGCCGCATCCGTAACGTCCGCGTGAAATCCACACTTTCATCACGCCTTCATCTTTACAGGTTGTTTACAAAGGAGACGCTGCCGCGCTTCAAGGGGGAGGCGAGGCGGTCCCAGCAAGCCATTCCTTTGGAGAGAGAGCGAATGAACAACCTGCATTACCGCCCCTTGGCGGCTGCCGTAGCGCTGTGCCTGCTGTCCGTCCCCACCCTTGCCACCGCGCAGGATGCTCCCCGCACCACCACCGAACTGGACCGGGTGGAAGTCACCGGTACCCGCATCAAGCGGGCAGAGGTCGAAGGCCAGGTGCCGATTCAGACCCTCACCCGCAGCGAGATCGAACGCACCGGCCTGAATTCCATCGGCGAGGTGCTGCAGCAGCTGACCGGTTCCGGTTCGGCGCTCAACGCCAAGTTCAACTCGTCGGGCAACTTCGGCTTCCCGCCCGATGGCAGCGGCGTGGGCGCTGGTTCGGCCCAGGTCGACCTTCGCCACCTGGGCGCCAAGCGCGTGCTGGTGCTGGTGGATGGCATCCGCTGGGTCAACGAGTCCTCCGCCTCGGGCGTGGGCGCGGCCACCGACCTCAACACCATTCCGCTGGCGATCGTCGAGCGCATTGAAGTGCTCGAAGACGGCGCTTCGTCGCTGTACGGCTCGGACGCGATTGCCGGCGTGGTCAACATCATTACCCGCCGTGAATTCGACGGCGGCCAGGTCACCGTGAACTACGGTGAGTACAGCAAGGGCGATGGCACCCAGAAGGGCGTGGACCTCGCCTGGGGCACCAGTGGCGACCGCTACAGCCTGTTCCTGGGCGCCAGCTGGACCAAGCAGGACGCGGTATATGCCAACACCCGCGAACAGTCGCGCTACCCGGTTCCCGGCACCGGCCTGTCGTTCGGCAGCTCGGCCACCCCGACCGGCCGCTTCATGTTCACCGACCCGAACACCGGCATTGCCTACAACATCACGCCCAACAACGGCGCCACCAGCCCCACCTTCAACGGCGTGGGCGGTTGCGACCGCACGGACGATTACCACTGCTTCACCACGGCGGACCGCTTCAACTTCGCCGAGTACAACCTGCTGCTGACCCCGTCCGAGCGCAAGGGCATCTTCGGCCAGTTCCGCTTCGACATCACCGACAACGTGCAGTGGTATATCAAGGCGCTGGCCAACCGCCGCGAATCGACCAACCAGGCCGGCCCCGAGCCGCTGTTCTTCGGTCCCGATGGCGCCACCGGCAACCCGCTGGCCGACAACATCGTCATCTCCGCGCTCAACCCGTACAACCCGTTCGGCTTCGACCTGGATTCGTCCAGCAACCTGAGCATGATCGGCCGCCGGCCGGTGGAAGGCGGGCCGCGCATCTTCGAGCAGGAAGTGAACACCACGTACTTCGCCACCGGGCTGGTGGGCCTGTTCCAGGCCGCCGACCGCAGCTGGTCGTGGGACGTCAACGGCATGTACAGCAAGAACAAGGCCGAACAGACCAACTACGGCAGCTACAACATCTACAACGCCAACATCGCGTTGGGTGACCCGGCCATCTGCGCGGCCACCCCGGGCTGCGTGCCGCTGAATATCTTCGGCGGCCCCGGCACCATCACCCGTCCGATGCTGGACTGGATCCAGCCGGTGGTGCACGACCAGAGCCAGAACGAGCTCACCCTGTTCACCGCCAACCTGAGCAGTGACCTGTTCACGCTGCCGGCCGGGCCGCTGTCGTTCGCCACCGGTTACGAGTACCGCAAGTACGAAGGCGAATACCAGCCCGATCCGATCACGGTGCGTGGCCACTACAATGGCGTGCCATCGCTGCCGACCTCCGGTTCGTACGACGTCAACGAGGTGTACCTCGAACTGGCGGTGCCGATCTTCGCGAAGAGCGCACTCGGTGAAAAGCTGGACCTGAGCCTGGCCGGGCGGTACTCGGATTACTCCACCTTCGGCGGCGAGTTCACGCCCAAGTACGGCCTGCGCTGGCAGGTGACCGACGACTTCGTGCTGCGCACCAGCTATGCCGAAGGCTTCCGCGCACCGTCCATCGGTGAACTGTACGGTTCGGCGGCGCGTGCCGATCTGCAGCTGTTCGATCCGTGCTCGGTGGGCCTGGGCGGTACGCCGCCGCGTGGCAGTGCGGCCAACTGCGCGGCGCTGGGCGTGCCAACCGGTTTCCAGCAGGCCAACTCGCAGATCTCGGTCACCACCGGCGGCAATGACCAGCTGGATCCGGAAACCTCGCGCAGCTTCAGTGCCGGCTTCGTATGGAGCCCGTGGTTCGGCAACAACGCCTCGTGGTCCGAACGCTTCGACGTGGAAGTGACCTTCTACCGCCACAACATCGAAGGCGCCATCCAGGCGATCAATGCGCAGACCCAGCTCGACCTGTGCGTGGATACGCTGGATTCCATCTACTGCGATGGCATCACCCGTGCCTCCACCGGTGCGGTCAGCGGCTTCAACAACCGCCTCACCAACCTGGGCTCGATCAAGACCGACGGCTGGGACGTGGACCTGTTCTGGACGTTGCCGCAGACCGATCTCGGCCAGTTCAAGATCGGTTGGCAGAACACCTTCGTCGGCCGTTACGAGGCGGTGGGTGCGGCAGGCCAGCGCCAGCCGCAGGAGCCGGGCGTGGAAGTCACCGACAGCTCGATTCCGGAATGGACCAGCAACGCGTCGCTGAGCTGGAACATGGGCGCCTGGAATGCCTCGTGGACCGTGCGCCACATCTCCAAGCTCACCGAACAGTGCGGCGATGCCGCCGCGTTCCCGGTGTGCAGCGACCAGGCGGCCGGTACCAACGAACTGGCGGCAACCACCTACAACGACTTCCAGGTGGGCTACAAGTTCGACTGGATGAAGGGCCTGCAGCTCAGCGCCGGCTTGAACAACGCGTTCGACAAGGATCCGCCGATCTGCCTGTCGTGCTCGTTGAACGGGTATGACGCGTCCACCTACGACATCCCGAAGGGGCGTTACTGGTACCTGCGCGCGGACCTGCGGTTCTGATGTCGGCGTAACGGGGTTGAACGAGGGCACCTTGCGGTGCCCTCGTTCGTTCAACGCGGCATCATCGATTCCATCACCTTGTCGATGCTGAAGCTGGCGGCACGCGCGCGTGGCGGGAAGGTCTTGAAGCTCTCCATCCACTTGGCCAGCGCGGGCGGCGCGATGTAGAGCAGGAAGTTCTGCTCCAGGAACCAGTCGTTGTACTTGAAGCTCTCTTCACCGCGTTCGAAGGGATCGGCGCGCAGGTCGAAGAACTTGGGAATGCGCATCTGCGCCAGCGGCTCACGCCAGCTATCCAGCCCGCTGGCGCGCTGTTCGGAAAACACCACCTTCCAGCGCCCCAGCCGCACGGCCATGCAGTCGCCATCGTCGCTCCAGTAGATGAACGCCTCGCGTGGGGCCTTGTCGGTCTTGCCCGACAGGTACGGCAGCAGGTTCACGCCGTCCAGGTGCACCTTGTAGGTCTTGCCGCCCATCTCGTAGCCCTGCTTGACCTTGTCCACCAGCTCCGGCTCGCCGTTGGCGGCGGCGAAGGTGGGAATGAAGTCCTGCAGCGAGGCGATGTCGTTGATCACGCGGCCCGGCTCGATCACCCCCGGCCAGCGCATCACGCAGGGCACGCGCCAGCCGCCTTCCCAGTTGGTGTCCTTCTCGCCGCGGAACGGAGTGGCGCCGCCATCGGGCCAGGTGCAGACCTCGGCGCCGTTGTCGGTGGTGAACACCACGATGGTGTTTTCGGTGACCTTCAGCTGGTCCAGGCGGTCCAGCAGCTGGCCGACATAGCCGTCCAGCTCGACCATGCCGTCGGGATACACGCCGAGGCCGGTCTTGCCTTCGGACTCGGGCTTGAGGTGGGTGAAGACATGCATGCGGGTTGGATTGAAGTAGCAGAACCACGGCTGCCCGGCTTCGGTCTTGCGCTCGATGAAGTCCAGTGCGGATGCCAGGAATTCCTCGTCCACCGTCTCCATGCGCTTGCGGGTGAGCGGCCCGGTGTTCTCGATGGCCTGCGCGCCCACGATGCCGAACTGGGGGTCGTTGGTGTCGTCGGCGGTGTCGGTGGCCTTGCACTTGAGCACGCCGCGCGGCCCGAAGCGTTTGCGGAACGCCGGGTCCTTGGGGTAGTTGGGGTATTCGGGTTCCTCTTCGGCATTGAGGTGATACAGGTTGCCGAAGAATTCGTCCATGCCGTGCACGGTGGGCAGGTGTTCGTTGCGATCGCCCAGGTGGTTCTTGCCGAACTGGCCGGTGGCATAGCCGAAGTGCTTGAGGAACTGCCCGATGGAGGGATCTTCGAAGCTCAGGCCCAGGGTGGCGCCGGGCATGCCGACCTTGGTCAGGCCGGTGCGGATCGGCGACTGGCCGGTGATGAAGGCGGCGCGGCCGGCGGTGCAGCTCTGCTGGCCGTAGAAGTCGGTGAAGTTGGCACCCTCGCGCGCGATGCGGTCGATGTTGGGCGTGCGGTAGCCCATGATGCCGTTGTTGTTGCAGCTGATGTTGAACCAGCCGATGTCATCGGCCATCACGAACAGGATGTTCGGTGTGCTGGTGGTCATGTCACGCGCTCTGCCCGGGGTTTGACCTGAAGGGTAGGTCCGCAGGGGCAGGGGGGCATCCGAAGTTCTGCTGCGCAGGCGTCGGTAAGACTACTGGAGGGCGGGCGAGGGTGAATGGGGCGGTGTGCGGAAACGCAGAAAGCCGGGGGGCGCCCGGCTTTCTGCGTTTGCCAGGCAGGGCCTGGCACTATGTTTTCCTGCAGGCCGTCAGAACGACCAGGTGAAGGTGATCGAGCCGTTGCGGCCGTCGCCGTAGGCACCGTAGCCGTAAATCTGCGAGTAGTAGGTCTTGTCCAGCAGATTGTTCAGATTGACCTGCACGCTGAACTGCGGCGCGAGGCGGTAGCGGACGAAGGCGCTGACCAGAGCGTAGGCGTCCTGCTCGAAGCGGCCGTACACCGCGTCGGTCGCGTAGATGCGATTCTGCCAGTTCACACCACCACCGAAGGTCAGGTCGGCCAATGTCTGCGGGGTATAACTGGTGTATGCCTTGATCGAGGTCTGCGGCAACTGCGTATTGATATCGCTACCGTCCGCCTCTTTGGCCACGTAGCGCGACGCACCCAAAGTGGCATTCCAGCCCGGCGCCAGCTCGCCATTGAGTTCGAACTCGAAGCCACGGCTGACCGTGCCGCGTGCTGCCTCGTACGCAAACTCGCCTGGCCGACCGATGATCGGTTCGTTCGTGATCTGGGCTACGTTGTCCTGCTCAATGCGGAACACCGAAAGCGACGCATTCAATCGGTCTTCAAACCAGGCGCCTTTCACGCCCACTTCGTAGCTCTTGCCATCCACCGGATCAAGAAAGCGGTCGTTGCGATCACGCGCAGTCTGCGGCTGGAAGATCTCGGTATAACTGGCGTAGGTGGACCAGGTGTCGTTGATGTCGAAGACCATGCCGGCGTAAGGGGTAGTGACCTTGTGCGCTCGATCGGCACCTTCGTCTTCGCTCTTCCAGTCGGTGTAACGCGCGCCAATAATCAGCTTCAGCGGATCGGCAAGCGACAGGCGTGTAGCGGCGTAACCGGCCTTCTGGGTGATGGTTCCGCGACTGAACTCTTGCATCGGCGCCCACGCTGGCTCTGGGAAATCACCTGTCCAGCCCAGGTAGCTCGGCATTGGGCCAGGGAAATCGAACGCGCCGTTGTTGACGAAGTCACGCTGGTTGTAGCTCAGGCCAGCCATGAACTGGTGCTCGCGGCCGAACAGCTGGAACGGACCATCCACGTAGCCATCCACCGCATCGACATTGCGCTCGGTCTGGTAGTAGCCCGAGTAGGGCACCACACCTGCCCCCGTAGTTTTGTCGAACCCATAGATCGTGAAGTAAGGGTAGAACAGCTTGTCGTCCGAGTCGGTCTTGTCATGCGAGGCGCCGATCTTGAACTTCCAGCCATTGGCGAAGCCGTGCTCCAGCGTTGCGAAGGCGCGCTTGGTGGTCGTGTCCCAATAGGTCCAGTTCGTGGCCGGATTGAAGGATTCATCGTAGCTGGTACGGCTGCCGTCGGAATAGAACATCGGGAACCCGCCCCAGGTTACGCCGGTAGCACGCTTCTGCTGGTAGTCGTAGCCGACGCTCAGCTGCGTATCCGGGGTCAGGTCGGCATCAATGACCGCGTAACCCAGGGTCTTGCGCTGGTTGTAGCGGTCCATCTGCGCATCAGTGTCGAGGTAGCTGCCGATCACGCGTGCACGTACCGAACCACTGGCATTCAGCGGGGTGGTCACGTCCACGGTGCTGCGGGTGCGGCCCCAGCTGCCGACGTTGACCGACACGCTGCCGGTCAGTTCGGCGCTGTCGGCGTGCTTGCGGATCAGGTTGACCGACGCCGACGGGTTGCCCGCGCCCGTGAGCAGGCCGGTGGCACCACGCACCACTTCGACACGGTCGTACAGGGCCAGGTCCAGGCCGGAGTCACCATAGCTCCAGTTCTGCACCATCGTGGTGGGCAGGCCGTCGAACTGGTAATTGTCAATGTAGAAACCGCGCGCGTAGAACTCGGTGCGCTCGCTGTCGGACTGAGTGCTGGTGACGCCGGTGGTGTTGGCCAGCACGTCGATGATGTCATCAAGGTTCTGGTCCTCGATGCGCTGGTGGCTGATGATGCTGATCGACTGCGGGATCTCGCGCGGGGCCAGGTCGAAGCGGGTGCCGGCGGAGGTGCGGCGGACCGAATAGACTTCCGCGCGCTCGCCCTTGACCACGATCTTGTCCAGCGTGGTGGCATCGGGGGTGGCGTCCTGCGCGAAGGCCGGGGCAGCGGCAAGCGTGGCCAGGGCGATCAACAGCGCCTGCGGCAGGCGGCCGTGGGACAGGGGGCGGGACAGCACAGCGGCGGTACGGAGCATCAGCGTTTCCTGGGCGGCGGCGCACCAGGCGGCGATCCTCGGATGCCGGGCGCTGCGGACGGTGGGGGGCAGTAGGCGGGCGGGTGCGGTGCAGCGGCACGGGCTTTGGCAACTGATCGCCGTGCGCCTCCCTGGCGCAAACGGGACCGCAGCATGGTAATGCGAATCAGTCCCATCCGCAATGTCTACCGGTTTCAACCCTCGACCCACCCGCCTTTAACGTGGCCGCGCCTACGGTGGGCGCACCCGGGCTGCGGCCCGCTTCCAGGAACGTCCAATGATTGCCAAGAACACGCTTTGTCTCTGGTACGACGGCACCGCCGAGGAAGCGGCCGCCTTCTATGCCGCCACCTTCCCGGACAGCTCGGTGCAGGCCGTGCATCGCGCGCCGTCCGACTTTCCGTCCGGCAAGAAGGGCGATGTGCTGACCGTGGAGTTCACCGTAGTCGGCATTCCCTGCATCGGCTTGAACGGCGGGCCGGCGTTCAAGCACAGCGAGGCGTTTTCGTTCCAGATCGCCACCGACGACCAGGCCGAAACCGACCGCCTCTGGAATGCCATCGTCGGCAACGGTGGGCAGGAAAGCGATTGCGGCTGGTGCAAAGACAAGTGGGGCCTGTCGTGGCAGATCACGCCGCGGGTGCTGACCGAGGCGTTCAACAGCAGCGACCCGGCCGTGGCCAAGCGCGCCTTCGAAGCGATGATGACCATGAAGAAGATCGATGTGGCGAAGATCGAGGCGGCAGTGCGCGGGTAACGACACGCCAGGTATCTCACAACGGGTGCCTGGGCGTATCCTCGCGCGATGACTTCGTCGCGCCTCTCCACATTGTTCCCCGTCCTGGCCGTGCTCGGCTCGGTCACCGCCCTGGCCGTGGGCACCTCGTTCGCCAAACAACTGTTCCCGGTGATCGGCGCGCAGGGCACCAGCGCGCTGCGCGTGGGCTTCTCCGCCTTGGTGCTGCTGGCGGTGTTCCGGCCGTGGCGCTGGACCACCACGCGGGCCGATGCGGGCGCGATCTTCCGCTACGGCATCACCCTGGGGGTGATGAACCTGCTGTTCTACATGGCGCTGCGCACGATCCCGTTCGGCATCGCGGTGGCCATCGAATTCTGCGGGCCGCTGGCGGTGGCGATGTGGTCGTCGCGCCGGCCGATCGATTTCGTCTGGGTCGGCTGCGCCGCCACCGGCCTGCTGTTGCTGCTGCCACTGGGGCATGGCGAACCGCTCGATCTGGGCGGCGTGCTGTATGCACTGGGCGCGGCGGTGTGCTGGGCGCTGTACATCATCTTCGGCAAACGCGCCGGCCACCTGCATGCAGGGCACACGGTATCGCTGGGCCTGTGCGCGGCGGCGCTGGTGGTGGTGCCGGTGGGCGTGGCGCACGCCGGCATGGCGCTGCTGGACCCGAAGATCCTGCTGTTCGGGTTGGGTGTGGCGGTGGTCTCCAGCGCCATTCCGATGTCGCTGGAAATGGCGGCGTTGAAGCGCCTGCCGAAGGAAACCTTCGGCATCCTGATCAGCATGGAACCGGCGGTGGCCGCACTGCTGGCGATGGGCCTGCTGGCCGAACACCTGACGCCGCTGCAATGGGCGGCGATCGGCTGCACGGTGGTGGCGTCCATTGGCAGCACGGTGACCGCCAAACGACGCGAGCCGGTGTTCGCCGAACCGACGGGGTAAGCCCCGTCAGCGCCGCACCGGCGCATCGCCGGCCACGTAGTACGTGGCCGTGCTGCGCGGCAACGGTTCGCGGCCGCGGATGCGGTCGGCGATCTTCTCGGCAATCATGATCGTGGTCGCGTTGAGGTTGCCGGTGATGATGCGCGGCATGATCGAGGCATCCACCACGCGCAGGCCCTGCATGCCATGCACGCGGCCCTGGCCGTCCACCACGCTCATCGCATCGGTACCCATCGCGCACGAACACGACGGGTGGTAGGCGGTTTCGGCACGGGCGCGCACGAAGGCATCCAGCTCGGCATCGGTCCTGCAGTCCGCACTCGGGCTGATCTCGCGGCCGCGGTATTCGTCCAGCGCGGGCTGGGCGATGATCTCGCGGGTGATCCGGATCGCATCGCGGAACTCCTGCCAGTCCTGGTCGGTGGCCTGGTAATTGAACAGGATCGAGGGATGCTGGTGCGGGTCCAGCGAGCGCGCGTGCACGCGGCCACGGCTGGGGGTGCGCATCGAGCCCACGTGCGCCTGGAACCCGTGTTCCTTTACCGCGTTGGTGCCGTTGTAATTGATCGCCACCGGCAGGAAGTGGTACTGGATGTTGGGCCAGGCGAAATCGTCACGGGTGCGGATGAAGCCGCCGGCCTCGAACTGGTTGCTGGCGCCGATCCCGGTACCGCTGAACAGCCACTCCGCGCCGATCCCCGGCTGGTTCCACCACTGCAGTGCCGGGTACAGCGACACCGGCTTGGTGCAGGCGTACTGCATGTACACCTCCAGATGATCCTGCAGGTTCTCGCCCACGCCGGGCAGGTCGTGCACCAGCGGCACGCCCAGCGACGCCAGCAAGGCCGGCGCGCCCACGCCGGAGCGCTGCAGGATCTGTGGTGAGGCAATCGCACCGGCGCACAGCAGTACCTCGCGCCGCGCCTGCGCGTCGATCGGGTCGGCGCTGCCGCCGGCCAGGTAGCGCACGCCTACCGCGCGCTTGCCGTCGAACAGGATGCGGTCGGTGGTGGCATGGGTGACGATCTCCAGCCCGGGCCGGCCCTTGGCCATGTCCAGGTAGCCGCGCGCGGTGCTGGAGCGGCGCCCGCGCGGCGTCACCGTGCGGTCCATCGGGCCGAAGCCTTCCTGCTGGTACCCGTTGAGGTCGTCGGTGCGCGGGTAGCCGGCCTGCACGCCGGCCTCGACCATGGCGTGGAACAGCACGTTGTTGTCGTTCTTCGGGGTGGCCACGCTGACCGGGCCGTCGCCGCCGTGGTAATCATTGGGCCCGATGTCGCGCGTCTCCGCCTTGCGGAAGTAGGGCAGCACGTCCAGGTAGCTCCAGTCCTCCAGCCCATCGAAGGTGGCCCACTGGTCGAAATCCAGCGCGTTGCCGCGGATGTAGCACATGCCGTTGATCAGCGAGGAGCCGCCCAGGCCCTTGCCGCGCCCGCATTCCATGCGCCGGTTGTCCATGTGCGGCTCCGGCTCGGTTTCATAGGCCCAGTTGTAGCGCCGGCCCTGCAGCGGGTAGGCCAGCGCGGCCGGCATCTGCGTGCGGAAATCCAGCCGGTAGTCCGGGCCGCCGGCTTCGAGCAGCAGTACGCTCACGCCCGCGTCTTCGGTGAGGCGCGCGGCCAGGGTGTTGCCGGCCGAACCGGCGCCGATGATGATGTAGTCGTATTCGCGCTTCATGGTCAGAACACCGATGCGTAGCGGTCCAGTTCGATCTGGACGGATTTGGTGCGGGTGTAGGCACGCAGCGTGGCCAGGCCGTTCTCGCGGCCCACGCCGGACTGCTTGTAGCCGCCCACCGGCATCGTGGCCGGCGACTCGCCCCAGCAGTTGACCCAGCAGATGCCCGCCTCGAGACGGTGGATCAGCCGGTGCGCGCGGCTGAGATCTGCGGTCACCACGCCGGCCGCGAGACCGTACTCGGTGGCATTGGCGCGCTGGATGGCTTCGTCCTCATCCTCATAGGACAACAGGCTGAGCACCGGCCCGAAGATCTCTTCGCGCACGATGGCCATGTCGTCGCGGCAGTCGCTGAAGATGGTCGGTGCGACATAGCAGCCCTTGCCCAGCGCGCCGTCGGTGAGGCGCTCGCCCCCACACACCACACGGGCGCCATCGGCCTTGCCGCTTTCGATGTGCGCCAGCACGCGGCGCATGTGCGCGGCACTGACCAGCGGGCCGAAGTTGGTGTCTTCGGCCAGCGGATCACCAATGCGGATACGGGCCACGCGCTCGCGCAGCGCCTGCTCGACATCCGCCAGCAATGCACGCGGCACGAACACGCGGGTGCCGTTGGTGCAGACCTGGCCGGAGCTGTAGAAGTTGGCCATCATCGCCACGTCGGCGGCAAGCGCGATATCCGCATCGGCGCAGATGATCAGCGGCGACTTGCCGCCCAGCTCCATCGTCACCTCCTTGAGCGTGGAACTGGACGCACTGGCCATCACCTTGCGCCCGGTGGCGGTGCCGCCGGTGAAGGAGATCTTTTCGATGCCCGGGTGTTCGGTCAGCGCCGAGCCCACGCCGGCGCCATCGCCGGGCAGCACGTTGAACACGCCGTCGGGCAGGCCGGCTTCGGTGAAGATTTCGGCCAGCTTCAGCGCGGTCAGCGGGGTCACTTCGCTGGGCTTGAAGATCATCGCGTTGCCCGCGGCGAGCGCGGGGGCCGCCTTCCACAGGGCGATCTGGATCGGGTAGTTCCAGGCACCGATCGCGCCGACCACCCCCAGCGGTTCCTGCCGCGTGTAGAAGAAGCTGCCTTCGCGCAGCGGCACCTGGCTGCCTTCCAGCCCGTGCATCACCCCGGCGTAGTACTCCAGCACGTCGGCACCGGTGACGATGTCCACGCTGCGGGTTTCGCTCAGCGGCTTGCCGGTGTTGAGGCTTTCCAGTTCGGCCAAGTCGTCGTTGCGTTCGCGCAGCAGCGCCACCGCGCGCAGCAGGATGCGCGAGCGCTCCACGGTGGTGAGCGCCGCCCAGGCCTTCTGGCCGGCATGGGCACTTTCCACCGCGGCGTCCAGGTCGTCGCTGTTGGCGCTGTGCACGTTGGCCAGCACCTCGCCGTTGGCCGGGTTGACCACCTCGAAGGTGCGGTTGCCCTGCGAGGCCACGTAGCGGCCGCCGATGTACAGCAGCTGGTCGGGGAGGGTGGGCATGTCGATGACTCCTGTTTGCGTCGGGAGACCAGCGGGTTCAACGGGTCAGATGCAGGAACTGCAGGTGGCGCTCGTACTGGTCGATGATGTCGTTGATGATCTGCTGGCGGCTGTAGCCGACCAGCTCGTAATCCTGTCCACCTTCATAGAGGTGCACTTCGGCGCGGTAGTAGCGCTGGTTGCGGAAGCGCTGCGCGGCGAACGAGGGGGTAAGGTAACCGCGCATCACCACCTGGTAGCGGAACACCTGCTGTTCGCCATGGTTGACTTCCAGTTCCATCTGCCCCGGTTCGAACCGGGTGGTGACGTCCAGGCCCTGCTCGCGCAGCTGGGTGGCCACCGCTTCGATGGCCGGGCGCACGTCGGTATCCATGAAGCGGTACACCTCGTCGCGCACCGGGAAATGCACGGCCTGGGTGATGCGCTGGCGCCAGCCACGCTGGTGGCGCGACTGGCCGATCAGCGGGATCGGCGAGTACTGCGAGGCCTTCTTGCGTTGCGATTCCTCGCCCAGTGCGCGGGTCAGTCCCCACAGCATCAGCAGCAGCACCACCGAGAACGGCAACGAGGCGAGCACCACCGCCGATTTGAGTGCATCCATGCTGCCCGCCAGCAGCAGTCCGGCGGTGACCAGTGCGGTCATCACCCCCCAGAACACGCGCAGCCAGCGCGGGCCATCTTCTTCCGGCAGGCCGCCGTGCGAGGACAGGGTGGACAGCACCACGGTGCCCGAGTCGGCCGAGGTGACGAAGAAAATGAAGCTGACCATCACCGTCACGGTGATCACCGCGCGGCTCCACGGGTAGCTCTCCAGCAGCGCGTACAGCACGGTCGGCGGGTTATCCACGGCCAACTGCGCCAGGTGCTCCTGGCCGTGGTGCAGTACCTGGTCCAAGGCGCTGTTGCCGAAGATGGACAGCCACGCCAGGGTGAAGCCCAGCGGGATCAGCAGTACGCCGAACACGAACTCGCGGATGGTGCGGCCGCGCGAAATGCGCGCGATGAACAGCCCCACGAACGGCGCCCAGCCGATCCACCAGGCCCAGTAGAACACCGTCCAGTTGCCCAGCCAGTCGGCGCGGCCGCCGTAGGCATACACATCGAAACTCTTGCCCACCACGTTGCCCAGGTAATCGCCCAGGTTTTGCATGAAAGTGCTGAGCAGGTATTGGGTGGGCCCGGCGAACAGCATGAACAGCAGCAGCGCGATGGCCAGCAGCATGTTGATGTCCGACATCCAGCGCACGCCCTTTTCCACGCCGGACACCGCCACGATGATCGCCGCGCCCATCATCAGCGCGATCAGCGCCACCTGCACCCACGGGGCGTGCGGGATCGGCAGCAGCACGTTCAGGCCGGCATTGAGGTGCAGCACGCCAAAGCCCATGTCCGCGCCGATGCCGAACACGGTGGCCAC
This sequence comes from Stenotrophomonas sp. PS02300, assembly GCF_029959395.1. Lineage (NCBI taxonomy): Bacteria > Pseudomonadati > Pseudomonadota > Gammaproteobacteria > Lysobacterales > Lysobacteraceae > Stenotrophomonas > Stenotrophomonas sp. PS02300. The sequence goes on along the minus strand of NZ_JASCOP010000007.1, from coordinate 26,584 downwards.
GATGCCCAGTGCATCCACGGTGTAGCCGATCGGGCCGTTGATGCGCTTGCCGATCAGCGGGTACAGCGCCGAACGCAGCGCCAGTGGCAGGTTATGGCGATAGGCGAAGTAGGCCAGCGCCATCGCCGCCAGCGCGAACACGCCCCAGCCATGCAGGCCCCAGTGCAGGAACAGCAGCTGCATGGCCTGGCGGGCACCGGCTTCGCCGCCGCCCACGCCGCCCTGCGGCGGCTGCAGGTAATGGGTGAGCGGTTCGGACACGCAGAAGAAGAACAGCGTGATGCTGATCCCGGCCGCGAACAGCATGCCGGCCCAGGAGAGGTAGCTGAACTCCGGCTCGTCATGGTCCGCGCCCAGTTTCACCTGGCCGTAGCCGGACAGCGCCACGCCGACCACGAACACCAGGTACACGGTCATTGCCAGCAGGTAGTACCAGCCCACGTTGCGCGACGCCCAGGTCTGCGCTTCCAGCAGCAGCACGCCGGAGGAAATGGGAAACGCGGTGACCAGAATGGCGAATGCCGCCACGATCGTGGCGGCAAGCAGGAAGACGGGTCGAAGCGTGCGCACCTCGCTGGGAGGCGTCTCCACGATGTTCATGGACGAAGGGGCTCACGGTGCCGTTGCCGGCAGACCCCACGCATTAGCGCATATGCGCTGTGGACATCCCGTTTACGTGGTCAGCGCAGGGCGTGGCTGGGCACATCGATCTCCATGGCCAGCGCCAGGTGATCGGAAAACGCCGCCGGTACCGCTTCGGCGCTGCGTTGCTGCAGGCCGTTGCTGAGCAGGATGTGGTCGATGGCCCGGTCCGGGCGCCAGCTCGGGAAGGTGGGCACCGCGCAGCCGGGCGGCTGCAGGTTGGTCTTCTGGTACAGCACCTGCATTTCCGGGCGTTCGGCCAGGCAGTTGAAATCGCCCATCAGCACCGCGTTGGAATGCTCGGACAACAGGTCGGCGATGAAGGCCAGCTGCGACATGCGCGAGTTGGTGCCCAGCGACAGGTGGGCCACGGCCACCGCAAGGCCCTCGTTGCCATCGCCGAACTTGGCCAGCAGCACGCCGCGCCCGCCGATGCGGCCGGGCAGGGCATGGTCCTGGACTTCCACCGGTTCCAGCCGGCTCAACAGGCCGTTGGCACTGGAGGCCACCCCGCCCATGCGGCGGTTGGGTTGGTGGCTCCAGTAATTGAAGCCGGCGCGCTCGGCCAGGTAGTGGGTCTGGTTGGTGAAACCCGAGCGCAGGCTGCCGGGGTCGGCCTCCTGCAGGCCGACGATGTCGTGACCGCGGGCCAGCTGTGCGATGGCGTCCAGGCTGGTCCGCTTGCGCCCCGCCGGCAGCGCATGTGACCAGCTGCGGGTCACATAGTCGCTGTAGCGGCGGGTGCTGGAGCCGGCCTGGATGTTGGCCGTCAGCAGGCGCAGGGTCCGCGTGTTGGGGGAAGTCACGACGGTCGCTTGCTCTTGATGGCTCAGTTGCCCTTGGCGGCGCGTTCGCGGGCGATCAGGTGATCGGCGATGCGCAGCATGTCCGGGAAGCTCTTGCCCTTGACCAGGTACTTGCCGTTGACGATCACCGACGGCGTGCCGGTGATCTGGCTGCGCTGGGCGAACTGCTTGGCGGCACTGGTCTTGGCGCTCACCGCGAAGCTCGACATGGTGGCTTCGAACTGCTTGGGATCGGCACCGTGCTTGGCGTAGAAGGCGGCGATCTCCTGCACCGAATCACGGCCGCGCTCGCCCTTCAGGGCCTGGTCGACGTGGATGGCCTTGTACAGCGCTTCGTGGGTCTTGTCTTCCAGGCCCAGCGCCTGCGCGGCGTAGAACGCCTTGGCGTAGTCATCCCAGGTGCCGCCGAACATGGCCGGCACGTACACGAAGTTCACATCGCTCGGCAGGCCGGCCTTCCACGGCCCGATCAGCGGCTGGAACGCGGCGCAGGCCGGGCAGACGAAGCCGAAGACTTCGGCCACTTCGATCTTGCCGGTGGCCGGCTGGAACGGCTTGCCGTCGGCGATGACCACGTAGTCGGTGCCTTCCACCGGGGCCGGACCGGTCGGCTGTGAGGACGCGGGGGCCGGGGCCGGGGTGGTGGCTTCGGCGGCGGCGGTCTCGGCGGCGGCGGTTTCGCCACTGGCGGCCGGTGCGGCCTCGGTCGGGGCCGGGGCGGTTTCAGTGGCGGGGGTGCTGGTCGGCGCAGCCGGTTCGGTCGACGTGGCGGTGTTGGCGGTACCGTCCTGGGCCTTGCAGGCGGCCAGGATCGGCAGCAGGGCCATGAGCATGAGGGCGAAACGGGTCTTCATCGAAGCGTCTCCAGCAGAGCATGTTGGGGCCGGCGCGTCGGGCGCCGGCCAGGGGGGGAATGATGACACGCGGCCGCCGGGGCGCCGCGTGCAGGGTACGTGACGGTTCAGCGAGCCTTCGCGGCGCGTTCGCGCGCGATCAGCGCATCGGCATTGCGCAGCATCTCCTCGAAGGAGGTGCCCTTGACCAGGTACTTGCCGTTGACGATCAGCGACGGGGTGCCCTGCACCTTGGTGCGCTGGGCGAAGGATTTTGCCACCTTGAGCTTGGCCTCCACTTCATCGCTCTTCAGCGCGGTGGTGAACTGCTGTTCGGTCACGCCGTAGTCCTTGTAGAAGCCGGCCAGCTCCTGGGGCGATACGTTGGACAGCGGCAGCGAGCCCTTTTCATGCAGCGCGTCGAACATCGCCGCATGGCTGCGCTTGGCCACGCCCAGCTGGTCGGCGGCGTAGTAGGCGCGGGCATAGGAATCCCAGTAGCCGCCGAACACGGCCGGCACCGGCGTGAAGCGCACGTCCTTGGGCAGCTTCTTCTGCCAGGCCTGCAGGAGCGGCTCGAAGTGGGCGCAGTGCGGGCAGGTGTAGCCGAACACTTCCGCCACTTCGATCCTGCCGGCCAGCGGCGCGAGCGGGCCGGGGGCCTGGATCACTTCGTAATCCTTGCCTTCCACCAGTGCGGCGGGGGCGGGCGCGGCCAGTACGGACAGGGGGCTCAGGGCCAGCAGCAACAGCATCAGGCGGGGCATCAACGTCATCTACATCCATCTCCATCGGAAAAAACAACGCCGGCCCAGTGCCGGCGTGGCAGTGAACATAACCCGCCGCCTGGGCGGGGCGCATCTGTCATCGGTCCCGGCCCGCCGTCATTGGCGTGCACCGCCCACGGCCGAGCGCGGCGCGGCGGCGGCCACGTCATCGGCGCGGTTGTGCAGGCCCTGCAGGTAGCTGCCCAGTGCCTGGATTTCCTGTTCGGTCAGCGACTTGGCGATGGTCGCCATGATCTGGAAGTGCGCCTTGTCGGTCTGCTGGGTCACCCCGGCCTGGTACTCCTGCAGCCGTCGCGCCACGTACGAGGCGTGCTGGCCCCCCACATGGGGGTAGGCCGGGCCCGGGTTGCCGGCACCGGTGGGGCCGTGGCAGGCCATGCACGCCGGAATGCCGCGCGAGGCATCGCCGCCGCGGTAGAGCTGCTGGCCGATTTCGTAGAACTTCTTGTCCTTGTAGGGACCTTCGGCCACCAGGCTGTCGTCGGCAAGCCCGGCGCTGGCCTTCTGCGTTGCGAAATACGCACCGATGTCGCGCATGTCCTGCGGGCTGAGGTCCTGTACGAACGGCACCATCGCCGCCGAGGCCCCGGAGGTGCGCTGGCCGTTGGCGATCAGGGCCATCTGCTGGGCGACGTAGCGCTCGCTCTGGCCGGCGATGCTGGGGTACATCTCCACCGTGGCGTTGCCATCGGCCGAGTGGCAGGCCGCACACGCGGCAGCCTTGGTCTGGCCCGCCTTGGCATCGCCCCAGGTGGTCTTGCTGAAATCGACTTCGAGCGACGCCGTCCTCACCGGCGTGTTGTCCGGCAGCGGGGTCACTGCGGTCTGGGCATAGGCAACAGCGGCGAGCAACGATACAGCGACAGCGGAAACGGCAAGAACGCGAGCATGGCGCATGCGGAAGCTCCGTGTGGACCGGCCTGGCGTGTGCAGGCTGCACACGCGGGGATCGCCCGATTATCCATGCCGTTTCACGCCGGGGTCAACGCGGCAGTGCGGCAAAACCCGTGACCGGCAGCACGCGTGGGGCCCGGACATGCGATCCTATGCCCATGTCATTGCTCCTCGAACGCGCCCATTACCTTCTCTCGGCCCACAATACCCGGCAATTGCCGGACGACGTGGGGGCCGAAGTGGCCTTTGCCGGCCGCTCCAACGCCGGCAAATCCAGTGCCCTCAACGCCCTGACCCGCCAGAACAGCCTGGCCCGGGTCTCCAAGACCCCCGGCCGCACCCAGCAGCTGGTGTTCTTCGAAGTCACCCCGGACGCCAAGCTGGTCGATCTGCCCGGTTACGGCTACGCCAAGGTGCCGCTGGACCTGCAGGCGCACTGGCAGGCCTTCATCGACCAGTACTTCCGCACCCGCGAGGCACTGCGCGGGCTGGTGGTGGTGATGGACATCCGCCACCCGCTCAAGGACTACGACCGGCAGATGCTGGCCTATGCGGTCCGGCGCGGGCTGCCGGCGCACGCGCTGCTGACCAAGGCCGACAAGCTCGGCCGTGGCCAGCAGGGCATTGCCCTGCAGAAGGTGCGCAAGGAGCTGCAGTCCGCATTCGGCGACACCGTCAGCGTGCAGACCTTCTCCGGCCCGGCCCGCCAGGGCGTGGACGAGGCACGCGGGATCATCGGCGGCTGGCTGGGCCTGAACAAGCCGGCGCCCGAGGCGCCGTAAGGCGTCACCCGCCACCCGACCAACGGTCGGGTGCTACCGCGCCGGCAACGGCGCGAATTCGCCCGGGACCCACGCGAACGCGCTGCTTTCCCGGCGGACATGGCCCAACCCCGGGAACGGCAGGTGGGCACCGGCGACCCACCAGCCTCCATCCGCCGCCTGCGCCATCATCGCGCGGCGGCTGGCAATGGCCGCCGTGCGGTCGCTGTCGGCTTCGAATGCGGCCTGTGGCTGGGCGAACTGCACGGCGTGGAAGTGCACGATGTCGCCCCACACCAGGACTGCCTGCCCCTCACCGCCCTCGATCTTCCAGGACACATGGCCCGGGGTATGCCCGTGGCTGTCCAGCGCGGTGACGCCGTTGGGCAGCGCCTGGCCGGGGCTGAAACGGTGCAGCTTGCCGCTGGCCACGTAGGGCGCCACGGCCTTGCGCGCCAACGCGAAGGCAAAACGCACGCCCTGCGGCGCGCCGGCTTCGCTGGCCGGGTCCAGCCAATAGGCCGCATCGGCGTCGGACAGCCACACGGTGGCATTCGGATACGCGACCTTGTCCTGTGCATCGAGCAGGCCGCACAGGTGGTCGGGGTGGGCGTGGGTGAGCAGGACATCATCCACGTCGGCCGGGTCGTAGCCGGCCTTGCGCAGGTTGCCCAGCACCTGGCCCAGCCCCGGCCCGAAGCAGCCGGCGGTGCCGGTGTCGACCAGGGTGAGGTGGTTGCCGCGCTGGATCAGGTAGGCGTTTACCGCGGTCTGCAGGCCTTTGCCGTCTTCGGGGACGTAGCGGTGGTCGAGCAGGCGGGTCACCGCGCCAGGCGCGATGCCGACCAGTTCCGAGCGGCCCAGCGCAACGGTGCCATCGAACAGCGCGGTGACTTCCAGTTCGCCGATCCGTTGGTGGTAGACGCCGGGCACCTGCTCACGCGGGTGGTGGGTGGTGGTGGCGAACGCAGGTGCGGCAACCGTGGCCAGCAGCAGGGCGGTGGCAAGTACACGCACACGGGGGAAGGACATGGTCGTTTCCATACAAGGCGGCAGCGCCGCGGTGCCTGCATGGTGCGCGGGGCGGGCGCGGCGTTCCGCTCAGAATGCGCGGCGAAACGCTCGCGGTGCGCTCAGCTGTTGCCGATTGCTGTCGGTTCCAGCCCGTAGCGCGCGGCGAAGCGCTTGCTGAAGCTGCCCGGCGAGCGGTAGCCGACGCGGGCAGCCACGGTCTTGAGCGGCAGCTGCGTGGTGTAGAGCAGGTTCATGGCGTGGGCCAGGCGTGCATCGGCGATCAGCTCGCGCACGCTGGACTGCTCGCTGGCCAGGCGCCGGCGCAGGGTGGCGCCGCTGAGGCCAAGCTGGGCTTCGAAATCACGGGATTGCCAGTCGCGCTCGGGCTGGGCGGCAATCAGGTCGCGGATGCGTTCGCCCAGGCTGGGTTCGGGCGCCACCAGCAGGCTGCCATGGCCACGCCGGCAGAAGGCCAGCACCAGCGAGGCCAGGGCCAGGCGGGCGTCGGTGTACTGGGCGTGCTCCAGTGCCTGCCGCCATTGGCGCAGGGTGTCGGCATGGTCGTGCAGTGACAGCTTGGCCAGTGCGTCGCCGGCCTCGGGCAAGGGCTCGTTCCACAGCACGCGCGCGGCCGACAACGCTTCGGCGCACAGCGGCACGATCGCGCTGAGGTACAGCCCGCTCTGCGGGTCGGGCGTGTTGACTACATCGATCCGGCAGCGGCGGGTGATCAGGAACAGGTCGCCGGGCACCAGCTGCAGGGTCTGGTGTGCGGTGCGCACCTGCTTGCGCCCCTGCAGCAGGATGGCGAACTGCGGTTGCGGGATGTCCACCGACTGGGCGCCGTGTTCGCGGCGCGCGGTGATGCACGCATACCCGCCCGCGCGCTGGCAGTCGGCAAGGCTGGCCATCTCGGCCAGCAGCGGATCGGGGGTAACGGGCATGTCCATTGCGGTGCAGTATCGGCCAAGCGGGCGCGCCCTGCTGCTGCCGGGCACCGGGCCCGACGCGCGCAAGCCAGGCGCGGCGGGCATGGCAGGCGGTCAAGTCCCATCCAATAGGATGCAGAAAACCGTCACGGTGGCATGACGGCCGGAACGGCCACCCTATACTGCGCCCTTGCGATGCAGGGCGATCAGCCCCACATCCCCGTCCAGTCCAGAATCCCTGCGAGCCTCCCCTTGTCGAGCCCCAGCCACGTCGCCGAGACGCCGATCACCGACCGCAATGAACTGGTCGCCACGTTGGCCTCCGGCGAAAAGCCCAAGGCGCAGTGGCGCATCGGCACGGAACACGAGAAGTTCGGCTTCCGGCTGGACGACCTGCGCCCGCCCACCTTTGATGGCGAGCGCGGCATTGAAGCGCTGCTGACCGGGCTGACCCGCTTCGGCTGGGCGCCGGTGCAGGAGAACGGCCGCACCATCGCACTGCTGCGCGACAACGCGTCGGTCACGCTGGAGCCGGCCGGGCAGCTGGAGCTGTCGGGTGCGGCGCTGGAAAGCATCCACCAGACCTGCGTGGAAACCGGCACGCACCTCAACGAGGTGGCGCAGGTGGCGGCGGAGCTGGAGCTGGGCTTCCTGGGCATGGGCTTCCAGCCGAAGTGGACGCGCGAGGAGATGCCGTGGATGCCCAAGGGCCGCTACCGCATCATGCGCGACTACATGCCGAAGGTGGGTTCGCTTGGGCTGGACATGATGACGCGCACCTGCACGGTGCAGGTGAACCTGGATTACGCCACCGAAGCGGACATGGTGAAGAAGTTCCGGGTGTCGCTGGCGCTGCAGCCGATCGCCACGGCGCTGTTCGCCGATTCGCCGTTCACCGAGGGCAAGCCGAATGGTTACCTGAGCTACCGCTCGCACATCTGGACGGACACGGATGCGGACCGTACGGGCATGCTCGACTTCGTGTTCGAGGATGGCTTCGGTTACGAGCGTTACGTGGATTACCTGCTCGATGTGCCGATGTACTTCTCTTACCGCGATGGCGTGTACCACGATGCCAGCGGGCAGAGCTTCCGCGATTTCATGGTGGGCAAGCTGCCGGTGCTGCCGGGCCAGCTGCCGACGCTGCGTGACTGGTCGGACCACATGACCACGGCGTTCCCGGAAGTGCGCTTGAAGAAGTACCTGGAAATGCGCGGGGCCGATGGTGGTCCGTGGGCGCGGCTGTGTGCGCTGCCGGCATTCTGGGTGGGGTTGCTGTACGACGATGCGGCGCTGGATGCGGCGTGGGACCTGGTGCGTGACTTCAGCCTGGTGGAGCGCCATGCGCTGCGCGATGGCGTACCGAAGCATGCGCTGAACCTGCCGTTCCGCGGTGGCACGGTGCGCGACCTGGCGGCCGAGGCGTTGAAGATCGCGATCGCGGGCCTGAAGCGACGCGCGGCGCGCAATGCGGATGGGCAGGATGAAAGCCACTTCCTGGATGTGCTGCAGGAGATCGTGGCGTCGGGCATCACCCCGGCCGAGCGCAAGCTGGCGCTGTACCACGGTGAGTGGAACCAGAGCGTGGACCCGGTGTTCAAGCAGTTCGCTTACTGAACAACCGGAACCGGTAGGTGACGACCGTTGGTCGTCACCTTGTCGAACGCAAGCGTTATGCCGCCAACGTCGCCATGTCGATTACGAAGCGGTAACGCACATCGTTCTTCGCCATGCGCGCCCAGGCTTCGTTGACGGTCTTGATGTCGATCACTTCCACGTCGCTGACGATGTTGTGTTCGGCACAGAAATCCATCATTTCCTGGGTTTCGGCCATGCCGCCGATCGCCGAGCCGGTCACGTGCTTGCGGCCGAAGATCACGCTGGAACCCATCAGCGGCGGGTCCAGTTCGGTGATCACGCCGACCAGGCACATGGTGGCATCACGCTTGAGCAGCTGCATGTACGTGTTGGTGTCGTGGCTGACCGGGATGGTGTTGAGCAGGAAGTCGAAGCTGTTGGCGTGGGCCTTCATCTGCGCCGGGTCGCGCGAGACCAGCACTTCATCGGCACCCAGGCGCTTGGCATCGGCACCCTTTTCCGGGGTGGTGGTGATCATCACCACGGTGGCGCCCATGGCCTTGGCGAACTTCACGCCCATGTGGCCGAGGCCACCCAGGCCGATCACGCCGACCTTCTGGCCGGGGCCGACCTTCCAGTGGCGCAGGGGGGAGTAGGTGGTGATGCCGGCGCACAGCAGCGGGGCGGCGGCCTTCAGGTCGAGCGTCTCGGAGACCTTCACCACGAAGCGCTGTTCAACCACGATGTGGTCGGAGTAGCCGCCGAAGGTGAGCTGGTCGCTGCCGCGCTCCTTGCTGTTGTAGGTGTAGGTCGGGCCCTTTTCGCAGTACTGCTCCAGGTCGTGGTCGCAGGCGTCGCAATGGCGGCAGGAATCGACCATGCAGCCGACGCCGGCGAAGTCGCCGACCTTGAAGCGGGTGACGTTGGCGCCGACTTCGGTGACCCGGCCGATGATTTCGTGGCCCGGCACCATCGGGAACTGGGCGCCGCCCCAGTCGTCGCGGGCCTGGTGCAGGTCGGAGTGGCAGATGCCGCTGTAGAGGATCTGGATGCGGACATCGTCGGCACCGACCGGGCGGCGCTCGAAGGAGAACGGCACCAGCGGCGCGGTCTGGTCATGCACGGCATAGCCATGGGCGAGGGACATGGGGATATCCTGGGATTTATGGAAAGGCGCTTTACAATACGCCCGCTTCCCATGGGTATACAGTCAGTATATCGGCATGATTCATCAAGGCAGACTGCACAATCGTGGCTACTGACAACCTGACCCACCTGGCGGCGTTCGCGGCGGTAGCCCGTCACCGCAGCTTCCGCCGTGCCGGGGCGGAGCTGGCGCTGTCGACCTCGGCGGTGAGCTATGCGATCCGCGCGCTGGAAGAGCGGTTGGGGGTGGGGCTGTTCCACCGCACCACCCGCAGCGTGGCCCTCACCGAGGCCGGGCAGCGACTGCTCGACCGCCTGCAGCCGGCGCTGGGCCAGGTGCACGACGCGCTGGAGGAGATGAACCACTTCCGTGCGGCGCCGGCCGGGCTGCTGCGCATCAATGCCACCCGCGCGGCGGTGCATACCGAGCTGGGCCCGCGCCTGGCGCATTACCTGCGCGCGCACCCGGATGTGCGGTTGGAGGTGGCGCAGGACGATGGGCTGGTGGATATCGTGGCCGAGGGCTACGACGCGGGGGTGCGGCTGCATGAGTTCGTGCCGGAAGACATGGTGGCGGTGCCGCTGGGGCCGCCGCTGCGCGGGCTGATCGTGGCCTCGCCGGTTTACCTGCAGGACCGGGCGGTGCCACTGCACCCGCGCGAGCTGGTGGAGCATGAGTGCGTGCGTTTTCGTTTCGCCAGCGGCCATCTGTACAAGTGGCAGTTCGAGCGCGATGGCCAGACCCTGGACATCGATGTGCCGGGCCGGCTCACGCTGGGCGACCAGCACACCATCCTGCAGGCGGTGCTGGACGGCCTGGGCCTGGCCTACGTGCTGGAGGATGCGGCGCGCCCTTACCTGGACGATGGCCGGCTGGTGGCGGTGCTGGAAGACTGGAGCGAACCGTTCGCCGGCTGGGTGCTGTACTACCCACGCCAGCGGCAGATGTCCTCGGCATTGCGCGCGTTCGTGGATATGCTGCGCGGGACCGATTGAGAAAGGGGAACCTGCATGATCCGTTCGATCCTGGTGGTGCTGTGCATGCTGGCGTTGCTGCTCCCCGGGGCGGTGCAGGCCACTGCGCAGATTCCGGACACGATCGAGGTGAACGGCGAGAAATTGCCGCTCAACACCAATCCACTGTCCGCGCATCTGGAGCGGATCGGCTGGGCGCCGCCGGAAGACACCGTGGCATCCAGCGCGAACTGGCGCGGCTACGTGGCCCGCTGGCGCATCGACCAGGACCAGCTGGTGCTGGCATCGGTGACCATCGCAGTGTCCCTGGAGGAAACCAAGGAGCTGCTTCCGACCCTGTTTCCCGACGTCGCGCGCGTGGTGGCCGACTGGTACAGCGGTACGCTGGTGATCCCCGATGGAAGCCAGATCCGGTACGTGCACATGGGCTATGGGTCCACCTACGACCACTACCAGCTGATCCGGGTGGAGGCCGGAAAGGTGGTCGAACGCCAGGCGATGGACGCTGCGGCGTTCGCGGCCTACCGCGCGGCGAAGTTCGAGGCCTACCAGAAAACAGCGGAATTCCAGCGCGATTTTGCCGACGCCCGCAAAAACGGCATGTCCAAGCGCGAGGCAGATGATTTCCTGCGCTCTTTTTCCGCCGAACAGTACCTGTCGCACTGATGACGCGCGTCAGTCGCTGATCTCGTCGTAGCCACGGCCGAGGAACTGCAGCAGGCAGAAGCCGTGGCCGAACGGATCGGCGAGCAGGGCGATGCGTCCCCAGGCGTGGGTTGCCGGCGGCTGTTCCACGCGTGCGCCTGCGCCTACCGCCCGTGCCAGGGCGGCTTCCAGGTCATCCACCACCCAGTCCAGGTGCAGCGGCGTCCAATGCCTGCGGTAATCGCGGCGGTCGCGCACCTGTGGCGTGGCCTAGCTGCCTGATGCCTTGGCCAGCAGGTAGATCGGTGCCGGTCCACCCAGCAGTTCCACGCCGTCGCTTCCGAAGCGCCGTCCCGCGCGCAGCTCGAACGCACGCGTGTAGAACGCCAGCGCCGCATCAAGATTGTCGACATCGATGTTGACCAGAAACTCCATGCAGGATCCTCAAAAGGCAAGCAGCCGCCCAAACGCCATCGTAGAGCCAGGCCCTGCCTGGCTGCCCCATTAAGTACATTTACTGACCATCGCCGGCCTGAATGGTGCAACCATGGTTTGCAGTCTGGCGGACCCCGCACCACTCCCTTGAGCTCGGCCACCCCGGAGCACCGGTCATGTCGTTCTCCCTGCCGTCCCGCAACACCCTCTTCATCCTCGGCCTGCCGACACTCGTGTTGGCGTTCGCCCCATGCGCCCACGCCGTGGAACCGCTGGACACCTTCAGCGTACATGTCAGCGGCTATGTGACGTCGTTCGATACCGAGATCCGTGCCGATGGCGAAGGCAGGCGGGGTACCGACATCGACCTGCACCGCGACCTGGGGCTGGGCGACGACAACCTGGTCGCCACCGTCGGCCTGACCTGGCGCCCGTGGGAAAAGCATGAGTTCGCGCTCTCGTATTACACGCAGAGCGCCGATGCGACCCGCCAGATCAACCGCGACATCGAGTTCGACGGAACGCTCTATCAAGCGTCCAGCACGATACGCACCGATGTGGATATCGATGCCTACGAGGCGTCCTATACCTGGTGGGCGGCATCGCACGACCAGTGGGCATTGGGTCCGCGCGTCGGCCTGGTCTGGTACCGCATGGAACTGGGCATCAAGCTGGATGTGGACGTGGGCGGCAACCAGGGCGGTGGCGCGGCCAGCAGCCGGGTATCGGCCGATGTGCCCGCGCCGATGATCGGCGGCGGCTGGCGTTGGACGCCGGCGGACGACTGGCGCCTTTCCGCCGACGTGGGCTACTTCACCGTCAGCGTGGATGACATCGACGGCGACATCTACTTCGGGCGCGCCGGCGTGGAATGGTTCCCCTGGGAGCGCACCGGATTCACCCTCGACTACACCTACACCCGGATCGAGGCAGACGCCGACAAGGACAGCTTCAGCGGCAACGTCGACTTCAAGGACGCCGGCCTTCGGCTGGGTTTCGTGTACCGGTTCTGAGGCTATGAGGCGAGTAGTTTGCGGATCTGCGCTTCGGTGGCCGCGTAATCGCCTTCGCCGAAATGCCGGTAGACGATGCGACCTTCCTGGTCGATCAGGTACAGCGCCGGCCAGTACTGGTTTCCGTACGCGCGCCAGGTCTGGTAAGCGTTGTCCTGCGCCACCGGCCAGGTGACACCGAGCCGCTTCACTGCCGCCTCCACGTTGCGCGGCAGCTTTTCATAACCGAACTCGGGGGTGTGCACGCCGATCACGGTCAGCCCCTGGCTGGCGTAGGTGTCATGCCACCGCTTCACGTGCGGCATCACGTTGAGGCAGTTGATGCAGGAGTAGGTCCAGAACTCCACCAGCACCACCTTGCCGCGCAGCTGCCTCAGCGATTGCGGCGGGCCGTTGAGCCAGTGCTCGATGCCGGTGAACTCCGGCGCCTGCGGCGCCGGCATGTTGGGGCTGGGCGGGACCGGGTCGGCCGCTGCGCCCGGCGTACAGGCGCTGGCGGAGATGCACGCGGCCAGCAGGGTGATGATCGGGCGAAGCATGCGCATGGTCCATCTCCTCAGGCGACCGAGAGCTGCACGTCGATGTTGCCGCGCGTGGCCTTGGAGTAGGGGCAGGTGCGGTGTGCTGCGTCCACCAGTGCCGAGGCCTGTGCGGGGTCCATGCCGGGCACGCTGATCCGCAGCCGTGCCTGAAGCTGGTAGTCCTCGCCGACCATGCCGAGGTCGACTTCGGCATCAACGGCGGTGTCGGCGGGCAGGGTCAGGTTCAAGCCGCGCGCGGCCTTCGCCATCGCGCCCTGGAAGCAGGCCGACCAGCCGGCCGCGAACAGCTGCTCGGGATTGGTGCCCGGCTTGCCGCTACCCGGCGGGGAGAGGGCGATGTCCAGTTGGCCGTCGTCGCTGTACGCGCGTCCGGCGCGGCCGCCGACGGTGTGGGTCTTGCCGGTGTACAGAATCTTGTCGATTGCATTCATGGGGATTGCCTCGGTGTGGATGAAGGGGGCGGATCAGAGTGCAGCGGCATCGATCACCGCTTGGACGAACGCCTGCGGTGCTTCCTGCGGCGGGTTGTGGCCCACGCCGCCCTGCAGCAGGCGATGCTCATAGGGACCGGTGAACTTGGCGGCATAGGCCTCGGCCTTGGGGTGCGGCGCGCCGTTGGCATCGCCCTCCAGGGTGATGGTCGGCACGCCGATGTTCGGCGCCTGTGCCAGCCGCTGCTCCAGTGCAGCGTACTTCGGCTCGCCGTCGGCCAGGCCCAGGCGCCAGCGGTAGTTGTGCACCACGATGGCCACGTGGTCGGGGTTGTCCAGCGCGGCGGCGCTGCGCGCGAACGTGGCGTCGTCGAAGCGCCACTGCGGCGAAGCCAGCTGCCAGATCTGGCGGGCGAAGTCGTGCGTGTAGCGTGCGTAACCGGCCTGGCCGCGATCGGTGGCGAAGTAGAACTGGTACCACCACTGCAGCTCGGCCTGCGGTGGCAGCGGCGTCTTGCCTGCTTCCTGGCTGCCGATGAGATAGCCGCTGACCGAGACCAGCGACTTGATCCGCTCCGGCCACAATGCGGCAACGATGTCGGCCGAGCGCGCACCCCAGTCGAAGCCGGCCAGGTTGGCGCGCGGGATGTGCAGGGCATCAAGCAGGTTCAGCACATCGGAAGCAAGCGCGGCCGGTTCGCCATTGCGCGGCGTCTGCGCCGACAGGAAGCGGGTGCTGCCATACCCGCGCAGGTGCGGCACGATCACCCGGTAGCCCTTGGCCGCCAGCTGTGGCGCCACCTCGGCATAGGCATTGATGTCATAGGGCCAGCCGTGCAGCAGCACGACCACCTCGCCGTCGGCCGGGCCCAACTCGGCATAGGCCACGTCCAGATCGCCAGCGACGACATGCTTGTTCGCTTCCAGTGCATGGGGGGCAGGCGCGGCGGCGGCCGAGCCGATTGCCGTCAGGGCCACGGTCAACAGCGCGGCGGCTACGCGCAGGGACAGGCCCCGGCGACCGGCGGAGGGGGAGGTGGAACCGATGTGTGCAATGGCGTTCATGCAGGTGTCCTCGGGGTGGGCGGCCAGCGGAGGAGCCGCCGGCGTTGGAGGCCATTCAACGCCCGGCCCGTATCCGGCAGGTGTCCGCCAACCCGGAGATTTGTTGCCTTACCGCACCACAGCGGGGGGTGATACACAGTCATACAAATGGATGCCCCCGCGTTGGCGCCGGGCCGCGTTGGCGGCGATACCATGCGTCCACGGGCCCGCAGCGGGTCACCGATGGCCACCACGCGGAGCAGGCATGACCACCCATACCGACCACATCCTGGTTGTCGATGACGACGCCGATATCCGCCAGCTGGTGGGCGACTACCTGCGCCGCAACGGCCTGCGCGTGAGCCAGGCGGCCGACGGGCGCGAAATGCGCGCCACGCTGGAGACCAGCGACGTGGACCTGATCGTGCTGGACGTGATGATGCCGGGCGAAGACGGGCTGTCGTTGTGCCGCAACCTGCGCGCCGGCAAGCACCGCGCCGTGCCGGTGGTGATGCTGACCGCGCGCGATGATGAAACCGACCGCATCATCGGGCTGGAAATGGGCGCCGACGATTACGTGGTCAAGCCGTTCTCCTCGCGCGAGCTGCTGGCGCGCATCACTGCGGTGATCCGGCGCGCGCGCATGCTGCCGCCGAACCTGCAGGTGAGCGAGGCCGCACGGTTGATCCGCTTTGGCAGCTGGCGGCTGGATACCAGTGCGCGGCACCTGCTGGATGAGGCCGGCACGGTGTATCCGCTCAGTGGCGGCGAGTTCCGCCTGCTGCGGGTGTTCATCGACCATCCGCAGCGCGTGCTCAGCCGCGACCAGCTGCTCAACCTGACCCAAGGGCGCGACGCCGAACTGTTCGACCGCTCCATCGACCTGCTGGTCAGCCGCCTGCGCCAGCGCCTGGGCGATGGCGCGCGCGAACAGACCTTCATCAAGACCGTGCGCAGCGAAGGCTATGTGTTCAGCCAGCCGGTCGTACTGCTCGACGAGGACGCATGAACGCTGCCGTGCAGCCCCGCAGGTTCTCCTGGTTGCCGCGCACGCTGGGTACGCGGCTGCTGTTGATCCTGGCGGCCGGCATGCTGCTTGCCCATGGCCTGTCGTTCGCGCTGCTGTTCCAGGAGCGCGCCACCGCCACGCGCGCGATGATGTTGAGCAACATGGAGGATGACGTGCCGCTCAGCGTGGCGCTGCTCGAGCATCTTTCTCCGGCCGAACGCACGGCGTGGCTGCCGCAGCTGGAACGGCGCACTTACCGCTACCTGCTGCGCCCCGCACAGCCGGGCAGCGCGCTGGCCAGCGAGCGTGCACGCCAGGTGGCCGGGTTGATCGATGATTCGCTGGCACACCGCTATGCATTGCGCCCGCGCGCGGTCTCGGCGTCGCCCGAGCGCTACGAA
This sequence comes from Stenotrophomonas sp. PS02300, assembly GCF_029959395.1. Classification (NCBI taxonomy): domain Bacteria; kingdom Pseudomonadati; phylum Pseudomonadota; class Gammaproteobacteria; order Lysobacterales; family Lysobacteraceae; genus Stenotrophomonas; species Stenotrophomonas sp. PS02300. The sequence continues at coordinate 10,698 of NZ_JASCOP010000007.1, read as the reverse complement.
GTGGAGCTGACCCTGGCCGATGGCCAGCCGTTGACCATCGAAGTCACGCCTTCGCTGCTGCCGATCGCGCGCTGGCTGCCGTGGGTGCTCGCCGCGCAGGTGCTGCTGTTGCTGGGCTGCGTGTGGCTGGCGGTGCGCCTGGCCACCCGCCCGCTGGTACGGCTGGCCGACGCCGCCGACCGCCTGGACGTGGCCGGGCAGGGCGATGCGATCAGCGAACAGGGACCGCAGGAAGTGGCGACCGCGGCACGCGCGCTGAACGCGCTGCAATCGCGCGTGGCCGCGCATGTCAGCGAACGCATGCAGATCCTGGCGGCGATCTCGCACGACCTGCAGACGCCGATCACGCGCCTGCGGCTGCGCATTGAATCGCTGGAAGAGACACCCGCGCAGGAGCGCCTGCTGGGCGATGTGACCCAGCTCAGCCAGCTGGTGCGCGAGGGCATCGATTACGCGCGCAGCGCAACCGTCAGCATGGGCACCCCGGTGCAGCTCGATCTGCCCGCGTTCCTCGACAGCGTGGTGGGCGACTACGAGGAGGTGGGCAAGCCGGTGCGGCGCGTGGCCGGTGCCCAGGCCACGCTGCAGACCCACCCGCAGGTGCTGCGGCGGGTGGTGCAGAACCTGATCGACAACGCGCTGGCGTACGCCGGCAGCGCCGACGTGGGTCTGACCATAGGCGCGCAGGGCGGGGTGAGCATTGATGTGATGGACCGCGGGCCAGGCATCCCCGAGGCGTCACTGGCGGCCGTGCTGCAGCCGTTCCATCGGCTGGAGCCTTCGCGTGGGCGGACCAGCGGTGGAACCGGGCTGGGTCTGGCCATCGCCGACCAGCTCAGCCGCGCGCTGGGTGGGCGGTTGACCCTGGCCAATCGGGAAGGTGGCGGGCTGCGCGCAGCCTTGGAACTGCCACGGGAAAATGCTGCAGTGCGCACAAAGTCGGCGCTTGAATCGATCTAAACTGGCCCCTCGATGATCTGGCATGGGAGGGCAGGGCATGGGGGTTCGCAGCACGATGATGGTGGCCGCAGCACTGGCGGCAGCGGTTTCGTTTGGCGCGGTGGCCGCGCCGATGTCCGGCAACCCGATCCTGCCCGGCTGGTATGCCGATCCGGAAGCGGCGGTGTTCGGCAAGACCTATTGGATCTTCCCGACCAGCTCGCGACCCTATGCCGAGCAGACCGCGTTCGACGCGTTTTCGTCGCCCGACCTGGTGCAGTGGACCCGGCATCCCGGGGTGCTGAAGATCGAAGCGGTCTCTTGGGCCAAAGAGGCCTTGTGGGCCCCGTCGGTGGTGGAGAAGGACGGAAAGTACTATTTCTTCTTCTCCGCCAATGACATCAAGAATGACAGCGAAGTGGGCGGCATTGGCGTGGCCGTGGCCGACCGGCCCGAGGGCCCGTACCGCGACCTGCTGGGCAAGCCGCTGATCGGCTCATTCCGCAACGGCGCCCAGCCCATCGACCAGTTCGTGTTCAAGGACGACGACGGCACCTGGTACATGCTCTACGGCGGCTGGAAGCACGCCAACATCGTGCGGCTGAAGGACGATTTCACCGGCATCGAGCCGCTGCCAGATGGCACGCTGTACAAGGAAATCACCCCCGCGCCGGAGTATGTCGAGGGCTCGCTGATGTTCAAGCGCGGCGGCCGCTACTACTACATGTGGTCCGAAGGCGGCTGGGGCGAGCCGGATTATTCGGTGGCCTACGCCATCGCCGACGCGCCCACGGGGCCGTTCAAGCGGATCGGCCGGATCCTGCAGCAGGACCCGGCCATTGCCACCAGCGCCGGCCACCATTCGCTCATCCATGCGCCCGATGACGACAGCTGGTACATCGTCTACCACCGGCGCCCGCTGGGGAAGACCGGCCGCAATGAACGTGCCACCGCCATCGACCGCATGGAGTTCGATGCGCAGGGGCACATCCTGCCCGTGAAGATGACCCACGATGGCGTGCCGGCGCATCCGTTGCCCTGAGGCGGATGCCCTTCCTGCGACCGCCGCAGCCGGTTTATGGCAAAGTTGCCCATGGCTTACCCGCCATGGGTACAAGGAGAGCAGGGATGATGAACAGGAGTGTATGGGTGCTGGCGCTGGGCCTGATGGCCGGCACGGCGATGGCCGACAGCGTACGGTTCGGCAACAACCTGGTGAACTCGGGCGACAACGCAGGCAGGGTGACCCAGGTGGCCGGCAAGCCGGACCGGGTGATCCAGGAAGAAAGTGACCAGGGCGGAAACCTGGGCGAGCGCTGGGAGTATTACCAGTCGCGCAAGACCATCCAGATCGTTTTCCGGGACGGCCGGGTCACCGCCATCCGCGAAATCTTCAACTGATCACGCGCCGGGCGGACCATTCGTCCGCCAATGCGTCCGGCAGCCCTGCAATGTGCCATGCTGCACGCCATCTACAGGGAGCATGCCGTCATGGCCAAGGGTCTGGACAAGCAGAAAGAGCAGAAGAAAAAACCTGCCAAGACTGCGAAGGAAAAGAAGGCGGAAAAGAACGAGAAGAAGAGCACGCGCGGTTTCGCGCCGACCTGATCGCTTCCGTTCGCTTCACCCCCTTCACAACGTAGCCGACCCACCCCGGCAAGTACAAATACCGGTCCCGAAGCCGTGCAAGTTCGGTTTCGTGGCCGGCGCCGCTGAAGCATCCTGTCCCACCGGAACCGGGTAACTCCGATGCCGTTGCTGAGCTTCACCGACTTCGAGGCCTACGCCGACGCGCTCGCGGGCGTGGATGGCCTGATGCGCGTGACCGGGCCGGTGGGTCGGGCCTGGACACTGGACATCCTGGATGCCGGTGACGTCACCGCGATGCTCGGCCAGGATGGCGCCCCGGCGCTGTACAACGGGCTGAGCCAGCCCGGACGTTACGTGGTGCACATCTCGTTGCCCGGCAGCGACGCGTTCATGCAGGGGAGCGCGACCGCTGATGACCAGTTCGTCTGGTTCGCCCCCGGTGTCGAGGTGCACGGTTTTACCCGCACGCAATCGAAGTTCATTGCGCTGGACATGGATACCACTGCGGTAGTGCAGCGCGCGCGCGAAGTGGCCGAACTGTTCGACGACCATATTGATCGCACCTACGCAGTGAATGTCGGCCGTGCCGAGATGGCACCGGTCATCACCCTGGTCACCCGCGCGCTGGCGATCCACCGGCAGACCCCCAGCGTGTTCGACGAGCCCAGCGTGCGCCGGTCGTTCAGTGGCCAGGTCATCCACGCGCTGCTGCGCTGCATGGTGCTGGCCAACCCCGAAGCCGTGCGGCGCACCCGAGGGCGGCCGACATTGCCGCGCAACGAAATCATCCGTCTCAGCCTGGACCACATCCACAAGAGCATCCGGGGGGAGGCGGTGATCGGTGACCTGGTGCTGAGCGCCGGCACCTCGCAGCGCTCGTTGAGCCGCGCATTCGATGAAGTGTTCGGCATGGGGCCGCACCAGTACTTCATGCTGGAACGGTTGCACGTGATCCGCAAGGCGCTGCGCGAGGCCACCCCGGGCGATACCGTCACGTCGGTGTGCGCACGGTACGGGGTGTGGGACCAGGGGCGTTTTGCCGGCATGTACCACCGCACGTTCGGCCTGCATCCGTCGATGGAGCTGGCGGCGGCGCTGGACTCATGGCGGGCCAACATGGCCGGCCGAAGCAAGCGCTGAGGCGCCAGCTCTCCTGCTCAGCCGGCCCCGGCCAGCACCGCGCGCACGCGCGTGGCCAGGGAATCGACGGTGAACGGCTTTCCGATCAGCTGCACGCCCGGGGCGATCACGCCATCGCGCTCCAGCGCGTTGCGGCTGTAGCCAGTGGTGAACAGCACCTTCAGGTCCGGACGGCGGCGCAGGGCCTCGTCGGCCAGCTGGCGCCCGTTGATTTCCGGCATCACCACATCGGTGAACAACAGCGCGATGGCCGGGTGGGTGTCCAGCAGCGACAGCGCCGTGGCCGCGCCTTCTGCGGCCAGCACGTCGTAACCCAGCGCGGTGAGCGCTTCCACCGAAAACTGCCGCACCACCGGTTCGTCTTCCACTACCAGGATCAACTCGCGGCCGCCGCCCGGCACGATGGCATCGCGCACCGCAGGCACGTACGCTGCCGCCGGTTCGGCGACCAGGCGCGGCAGATAGAGCCTCACCGTGGTGCCTTCGCCGGGCGTCGAGCACAGCTTCACATGGCCGGCAGACTGCTTCACGAACCCGTATACCTGCGACAGCCCCAGTCCGGTGCCCTGGCCGACCTGCTTGGTGGTGAAGAACGGATCGAATGCCTTGGCGATCACTTCCGGCGACATGCCGGCGCCACTGTCGGACACGGTGATCAGCACATACTCGCCGCTCGGAACCTCCGGATGCGCCGTGGCGTTGCCTGGATCGATCACGCAGTTGGCGGTCTCCACGCCCAGATGGCCGCCCCCGGGCATGGCATCGCGGGCGTTGACCGCCAAGTTGAGGATGACGTTTTCCAACTGATTGGCGTCGGCGAAGGTCAACCACAGGTCGGCGGCCAGCACGGTCTGCAGGCGGATGCTGCCGCCGAGCGAATGCACGAACAGGTCGGACATGCCCACCACCAGCTGGTTGGCATCCACCGGTACCGGCTGCAGCGGCTGCTGGCGCGAGAAGGCCAGCAATCGCTGGGTCAGCTGTGCGGCACGGTTGGCGCCATCGATGGCCATGTCGATGTAGCGGTTGATGAGTGGGTCGGCGTCGCCCAAGCGCAGCGACAACAGATCCAGCGGGCCGATCACCGTGGCCAGCATGTTGTTGAAATCGTGCGCGATGCCGCCGGTGAGCTGGCCTACCGCCTCCATCTTCTGGCTCTGCCGCAGCGCATCCTCCACCCGGGTGCGCTCGGCCACCTCTTCCAGCACGCGGCTTTCCAGGTGCTCGTTGAGTTCCTGCAGGCGCGCTTCGGCGGCCTTGCGCGCGGTGACTTCAATCGCCACGCCGACCACGCGCACGCAGCGGTCGCCCTCGAAATGGCCGCGCCCCTTGGCCGCAACCCAGCGCACCACGCCATCTTCCTTGCCGATGGTGCGGTATTCCACGTCGTAGAGCGCGCGCTGCGCCGGATCGGCGGCCGCCGCGAAGGCGGCGCTGGTGGCCTCGCGGTCGAGCGGATGCAGGCCGGCGTAGAAGTCACCCATGCCGACCTCGACATCGGCGGAGATCCCGAACATCGCCTTGGTGCGGGGCGGCCAGATCAGTACGTCGTGCACCAGGTCCACGTCCCAGAAGCCCATGTCGCCGGCTTCGGTGGCAAAGCGCAGGCGTTCTTCGCTCTCTGCCAACGCCGCCTCGGCCACCTTGCGGGCGGAGAGGTCCAGCATCGCGCCGATCATGCGCAGCGGCTCGCCGTCCACGCCGCGCAGCACCGCACCGCGGTCGAGCACATCGGCGTAACTGCCGTCGCTGCGGCGGAAGCGGTACTCGCCGTACCAGACCGTGCCGTCGCTTGCGATCACCGCATGGATATCGGCATCGACGCGCGCCCGATCCTCCGGGTGGATGTGGTCGAGCCACCACTGCGCGTCGGTTTCCATCCGGTCATGGCCGAACAGATCGGCCAGTGCCTCGTTCCAGATGACCTGGCCGTCTGCCATGCGCCAATCCCAGATCGCATCGTTGGTGGCGCGCGCCGCCAGCCGGTAGCGCTCTTCGATTTCCTGATGGCGTGCTTCGGCGGCCTTGCGCTCGGTAATGTCCAGCGAGGTGCCGATCAGCCCGATCACGGTGCCGTCGGCATCGCGCAGCGGCGCCTTGGTCGACAGCCAGTGTGCGCGGCGGCCGTCGGGGAAATTGATTTCCTCCTCCAGCTGCTGGGACTGCCCGGTGGCCATGATGCGTTCGTCAGTCGCCATGACCGCGGCTGCCTGCACCGGATCATTCAACAGTTCGGCATCGGTACGCCCGACGTACTGCTCCGGTGGCAGGCCGATCAGTTCGGTGGTGCCGTGGTTGCCGATCAACAGCCGGCCTCCGCGGTCCTTGGCGTACACCACGCCCGGGGCAGCATCCACGAAGGAGCGCAACAACGTCTGGGCCTGGTCGCGCTCGCTCTCGATCTGGCGGCGCTCGTCGATGTCGATCAGCACGCCCTGGAACCCGGTAGCGCGCCCTTCGGCGTCCAGGTCGACCCGGCCGATCGCTTCTATCCAACGGTACTGGCCTTCGGCGTTGCGCGTGCGGTACTGGTGCGCGTAGCGGCCGCCGCGCATCAGCGCCTCGCTGATGGCCGTTGCCAGATCGGCATGGTCATCCGGATGCACGGCCGACAGCATCTGCTCCAGGCGCAGCTCGCGGTGGGCGGCACCAGGGTCCAGGCCAAACGCATGGGTCAGCGCCTCGTCGACGGTAAGCCGGTCGTGGGTCACGTCCCAGAACCACGTCCCCACGATCGCGCCGGCGGCAAGCGCCATTTTCACCCGCTCGGTGTCGCGCCCGCTGTGCTTGTCTGTGGGATCGGTAACGTTCAAAGAGGTCTCGCGGGCAAAGTGGGGCGTGCGCAGGCCGGCTAGATTATCTGATCGCGTGTAGCGACCATGAAGACGGATCCCCCCGGGCCGGGGCGCGAGCTGAAGCCTTCATCCCGGATCACCCAGTGCCGCGCGCCGCGCCCGGTAGACCTCCGGCGTCTGCGGCTTGACGAACAGCGCCACCAGCTCCGGGTACTCCTGTTTCACCGCGCGTTCGATACGGGTGATGCACGCCTCGATCTGCGGGGTGGTGCGGTCGTCTTCGAATTCGGCGCTCAGCATCGCCACGACCTGGTCCGGGCCCATCTGCATGGTGGTCACGCCGTTGGCGCTGCGCAGGTCGGCATCGGTGTTGGCCACGGCCATGATGCGTTGTGCCACGTGCGGGTGGGCCGGCTCGCCGACCAGCAGCCCCTTGGTCTCGCGTGCCAGAAGGAACGCGGTGGCCGCCAGGACGCCGGCGATGCACAGCGAGGCCACGCCATCGAGCACCGGCATGTCCAACCACTGCGCTGCGGCCAGGCCGATGGCGGCGAACGCCAGGCCGAGCAACGCGGCACTGTCTTCCAGCAACACGGTGAAGGTGGTGGGGTCCTTGCTGCGCCGGAAGGCTTCGAAATAGCCCTGTGAGCCCTTGGTCGCGCGGAACTCGCGCAGTGCCACCCACCATGAAACGCCTTCGAACACGAACGAGATGCCCAGCACCACGTAGCTCACCGTGTGGTTGGTGGCCGGTTCCGGGTGACGGATGTGCTGGATGCCTTCATACGCCGAGACCCCCGCGCCGGCCGCGAAGACCAGCAGGGCCACGATGAAGCTCCAGAAATACAGTTCACGGCCGTAGCCGAACGGGTGCACGGTGTCGGGCTTTTTCTCGGCGCGGTGCAGGCCGTACAACAGCAGCAGTTCGTTGGTGGTGTCCACCAGCGAATGCACCCCTTCGCTGAGCATTGCCGAGCTGCCCGACAGCCCGGCGGCCACGAACTTGGCGATGGCGATGCACAGGTTGCCGACGAGCGCGGCGTAGACAACCAGACGGGAGCCGGACGGCGTGGCCATGTCAGCAGGGAACGCGGTGGATCAGGAGCGCAGCGTGACCACCGGCGCGGCGGCGCGCAGCGCGGCCGGGGTGCGCAGCATCGGTGCGGGCGCGCTGCTGGCGTCCAGGCGCGCATGGCTGATCGCCTGGTGCGAGCCACAGCGCTCACAGCGGAACAGCGCGCCACCGGGCAGGTGGATCAGCTGGCTCGATCCGCACGAGGAGGTGGTGCCGCAGCTGCAGTCCACGGTGAGGGACAGGATGCGTTCGACGCTGCCGGAAGCGGCGTAGTTGGCTTCGAACGAGCGGACAACGAAAGGAGGGGCATCGGGCATCGTCGGTCCGCGGCTGGGGTGGGGTTGGGATGAGCATCCATGGCCAGCCGTGACGGCGCCGTGCAGCGCCGCTCGCCCGGTTGTGTATACTATCCCCCAGTATAGTTCTCTGGTCGCGCTGCCGTGCCTCACTCCCCGGAAGAAAAGAAGAAGGTCCTGGCCCGGGTGCGGCGCATCCGCGGCCAGTGCGACGCGCTCGACCGCGCGCTGGAAGTGGGCGCCGAATGCGGTCCGGTACTGCAGCAGATCGCCGCCATCCGTGGCGCGGTCAACGGGCTGATGTCCGAAGTGATGGAAGCCCACCTGCGCGAAGAATTCGGCCAGCCGGCGCAGTCCGATGTGCAGCGCGCCGAGCGCGTGCGCGACATGAGCGCGCTGATCCGTTCCTACCTGAAATGAGCGTGCGCTTCGCCGCGCGCTGTCCCGCCTTGTCATCTGTCCTGGAGACCTCCCCATGAAATCCCGTGCTGCCGTTGCCTTCGCCGCTGGCGAACCGCTGAAGATCGTCGAGATCGACGTCGCCCCGCCGCAGAAGGGCGAAGTGCTGGTGCGCATCACCCATACCGGGGTCTGCCACACCGATGCCTTCACCCTGTCCGGCGATGATCCGGAAGGCCTGTTCCCGGCCGTGCTGGGCCATGAAGGCGCCGGCATCGTGGTGGAAGTGGGCGAGGGCGTGACCAGCGTGAAGCCGGGCGACCACGTCATTCCGCTGTACACCGCCGAATGCGGCGAGTGCCTGTTCTGTACTTCCGGCAAGACCAACCTGTGCGTGGCCGTGCGTGCCACCCAGGGCAAGGGCGTGATGCCCGACGGCACCACCCGCTTCTCCTACAACGGCCAGCCGATCTACCACTACATGGGCTGCTCCACCTTCAGCGAATACACGGTGGTGGCCGAGGTCTCGCTGGCGAAGATCAACCCGGAGGCCAACCCGGAGCATGTGTGCCTGCTCGGCTGTGGCGTGACCACCGGCATCGGCGCGGTGCACAACACCGCCAAGGTGCAGGAAGGTGATTCGGTGGCGGTGTTCGGGCTGGGCGGCATCGGCTTGGCGGTGATCCAGGGTGCGCGCCAGGCCAAGGCCGGTCGCATCTTCGCCATCGATACCAACCCCTCCAAGTTCGAACTGGCCAAACAGTTCGGCGCCACCGACTGCATCAACCCGAAGGACTTCGACAAGCCGATCCAGCAGGTCATCGTGGAAATGACCACCTGGGGCGTGGACCACACCTTCGAATGCATCGGCAACGTCAACGTGATGCGCGCGGCGCTGGAATGCGCGCACCGCGGCTGGGGCCAGTCGGTGGTCATCGGCGTGGCCGGTTCGGGCCAGGAAATCTCCACCCGCCCGTTCCAGCTGGTCACCGGCCGCTCGTGGAAGGGCACCGCCTTCGGCGGCGTGAAGGGTCGCAGCCAGCTGCCGGGCATGGTCGAAGATGCGATGAAGGGCGATATCGAACTGGCGCCGTTCGTCACCCACACCATGGGCCTGGACGAGATCAACGAAGCCTTCGACCTGATGCATGAAGGCAAGTCGATCCGCTCGGTCGTCCACTACTGATCACGGCGGGAATGCCCATGGAACGCATCGAACACCGCGCCGCCTTCGGCGGTTGGCAGGACGTGTACCAGCACCGCTCGGCGGTGCTCAACTGCGAGATGAAGGTGGCGGTGTACCTGCCGCCACAGGCGGCCACGCAGAAGCTGCCGGTGCTGTACTGGCTGAGCGGGCTGACCTGCACCGAGCAGAACTTCATCACCAAGGCCGGCGCGCAGCGGTACGCGGCCGAGCACGGGGTGATCCTGGTCGCGCCCGATACCAGCCCGCGCGGCGATGACGTGGCCGATGCCGAGGGCTACGACCTGGGCAAGGGCGCGGGGTTCTACCTCAACGCCACCGAGCAGCCGTGGGCGGCGCACTACCGCATGCACGACTACATCGTTGACGAGCTGCCGGCGCTGATCGAGGCGCACCTGCCGGCCACCGGCGCGCGCAGCATCAGCGGGCATTCCATGGGCGGCCACGGCGCGCTGGTGATCGCGCTGCGCAACCCTGGGCGCTACCGCAGCGTGTCGGCGTTCTCGCCGATCGTGGCCCCGACCCGGGTGCCGTGGGGGCAGAAGGCCTTCAGCGCTTACCTGGGCGAGGATCGTGCTGGCTGGGCGCAGTGGGATGCCAGCGAACTGGTGGCCACGGCCACCGAGAAGCTGCCACTGCTGGTCGACCAGGGCGCCGGCGATGAGCTCCTGGACAGCCAGCTGCAGCCGCAGTGGCTGCAGGCCGCGTGCACGGCGGCGGGGCACCCGCTGCAGCTGCGGATGCAGCCGGGGTATGACCACAGCTATTACTTCATCGGGTCGTTCATCGGCGAGCACATCGCGTATCACGCCAAGGCGTTGTACGCCTGAGCAGGCGCAGCCACGCAGGGCGTGGCTCTACCGCAGGTGGGTTCGGTCGTCTGATCGCGTAGAGCCACGCCCTGCGTGGCTGTACCGCATCAGGCGTCTTCTTCTTCCGCCGCTTCGCGGCCCTGCTGGCGGATCAGCGCTTCTTCGCGCGCGTCGTTGATCGCGTGGCGCACGCTGTCCAGGTCGATGGTGGATTCGTCATGGACGAATTCACCGGTCAGCGGGCTGTCCGGCAGCAGTTCACCGGCCTCGAACAGCGCCCACATCTCTTCGCCGTACCAGGTGTCCAGCAGCTCCGGGGCCGAGCGGCCGAGGTAGGCGGTGAGGTTGTTGACGTCGCGCAGCAGCATGCTGCGCGCGGCATTGTTGCCACCGGCACTCACCACCTGCGGGAAATCGCTCACCACCGGCCCCACGGGGCCCCCCAGCA
>NZ_JASCOP010000079.1:0-19336 GCF_029959395.1 Stenotrophomonas sp. PS02300 | reverse complement strand
ACGTTGTAGAACACCAGCACCGCCTCCAGGCTGCGCATGCTGCCGTTGTGCATGTACGGCGCGGTGCGGGCCGCGCCGCGCAGCGACGGGGTGCGGAAGCGGCCGCTGTCGGCCGGGTCGCCAGTGGCCTCGAAGCGGCCCAGATCCTGCCGCGCGCGGCCGTGCAGGTGCAGGCCCAGGTTGTGGAAGCCGTTGTCGGTGAGGGCGGGGCCGTTGTGGCAGTTCATGCAGCGGGCCTTGGTGCGGAACAGGTGCAGGCCCAGCAGCTGCTGATCGTCCAGCAGGTCGCGGCGGCCCGCCAGGAAGCGGTCGAAGCGACCCGGTGCCGGGGCAAGGCTGCGCTCGAAGGCGGCGATGGCCTGGGCCAGCTGGCGCGGCTCCACCCGCGCATCGCCGAACACGGCGGCGAACTGCGCGCGGTAGCCGGCATCGGCGCGCAGGCGGGTGGCGGCGTCGGCGGCGGTGAATGCCATTTCCTTCGGATCGGCGATCGGCAGCAGCGCCTGGTCTTCCAGCGTGGCGGCGCGGCCATCCCAGAACAGCGGCTGCGCATACCCGCTCATCACCACGCTGGGCGCGTTGCGCCGGCCGGGCTGGCGGTCGTGACCGAACGACACGCGCCGCCCGTCGGCGAACGCCAGGTCGCGCTCATGGCAGCTGGCGCAGGCGATCTGCCCGGACCTTGACAGCCGGGGTTCCTCGAACAATCGCCGGCCCAGTGCGACCTTCGCCGGCGACGGGGGGTTGTCCGCAGGGTGGGTGAGCGGTGGCAGTGCCGCCATTTCCTGCACCACTACCCCGGCATCGACGGTGGCCGCGGGCCACTCGCTGACAGGCCGGGAGTAGGCCTGCCGCAGGCTGTCGGCTGGCGGCGCCCCAGCCCCTGACAGCGCGCCGCCGCCCAGCCCAACCGCGCACAGCAGGCCGAAGAGCACAGGGGTCTTCAGAACGCGTAGCCCAGCTCGACCCAGAAGCTGCGCCCGGGTTCGTAGTAGGTGTTGCCGGCGGTGGTGCCGCTGGTCTGGTTGCTGCGGTTGAGCACGTTCATCACTTCCACGCGCGCATAGGCTTCCTGCTCGCGCGGCAGCGCCAGCCGGTATTCCACGTTGGTGTCCCAGGTCCAGGTGCGCGGGAACACCTTGCGGGTGAGGGTGGGCACCGACTGCCCGTCGATGATCTCCGCAGCGCCGCTCACGGTGCCCTCGAAGCCTGCGCGCAGGCGGAAGAAGTTGTTCCACGACAGGCCCAGCACGGGCACCTCGGTGACCGTGCTCAGGCGCACGCTCCACGGGCGCAGGTAATCGGTGGCGGGCAGCTGGTGGCGGTACATCAACTGGCCTTCGTAGCGCACCAGCTGGTCCATCTCCAGCAGGTCTTCATAGCTGTTGTAGTTGCGCGCCACGTCGGTGTAATCGGCCGAGAGCTGCCAGCTGTTGCGCATGCCCCAGCCGTCCAGCGGGCGCCGCGAACCCATCGACAGGGTCCAGGTCTGCGAATCGCTGCGGCCGTCGTTGGTGTATTCGTAGGTGTTGCGGTTGTACAGCGTGCTGTCGAGCGGGTCGGTGACCTTGCGGCGCAGGACGTCGCGGCGGGTGCGGCGGTCCACGTACTTGGCGTGCAGCTGCAGGTGTTCGAAGCGCTGGTCGATGCCCAGCGTCCACTCATCGGTGTAGGGCGAATCGAGGTCGCGCAGGCGGTTGCTGGCCACGTTGAGGGTGCCGGTCACATCGTCCCACGCGATGCTGGAACTGGAACGCGTCTTGGCCTCGCGCAGCCGCTCGCGCCCATCGCGCAGCAGGTAACTGAAGAAGCTGCGCCCGTAGTAGCGGTTGATGCCGGCATCGATCCGGGTATCGGCCGTGCCGAACACATCCCAGCTCAGGGCCAGGCGCGGCGACAGGTCGGTCTGCCCGAACAGGTCGTTGTGGTCCAGGCGCAGGCCCGGGCGAAGGGTCCAGCGGCCGATCTCGATGGTGTCCTGCGCCCACGCCTCGTATTCGGTGCCGCTGACCTTGAACGCGCCGGCATGGTAGAGCTGCAGCTGGCTCAGGTACTGGCCGGTACCGGTGCCGGAGAGCAGTGGCGACAGCGAGCAGCTCACGGTGTCGATGCTGCCGTCGGCCAGGGTGCAGCTGCGCGTGGCTACGCCGCTCTGGTAGATGTAGTGGTCGTTGAGGCGCTCGTAATCGGCGTCGCGGCGCTGTACACCGAGGCCGAACTGCACGGTGTGTTCGCTGCCGCCGAGCAGGAACGCATCGCGGTCGATGCCCAGCCGGTAGCCGATGCGGCGGTCGTGCTGGTCCACGTTGCCCCAGCTGCCTTCGCTGCTCGTGTTGCCGGTGCCCCAGTCGTATTCCTCGGACGGACGCCAGTTCTTCATGGTGTCGCCGATGCTGCGCCGCGAGGATTCCAGGTCGCTGTAGTTGAGCCGGTTGCGGAAGGTCCAGGCGCCCTGCTGCCAGTTTGCGCCCAGGTTCACCGACGGACCGCCCGAGCGCAGGTCGAACCAGGAATCCTTGGTGTTCATGATGAAGTAGCGGTCATCGGTGGGGGCGTAGGACAGACCGGCGGTGAGTTCCAGGCCGTCGTCGTTGCTCCAGTCCAGCGCCACCGTGGCCGCGGTGTTTTCGCGCACCTGGGTGCGCTGGTTGACGTCGTTGCCGGTGGTGGACTGACCGCCGCCATAGGCCCGCAGCGGGATCTCCGAACGGGTGTGGCTGAGCGTACCGATGACGCCGATGCCACCGCGGGTACGCCCCTCCAGCCGCGCGCCCAGGCGCAGCTTGTCGTAGGCCGGCTGGTAGGCGAACGTCGCCGATTCCTCGTACGACTCGGCCTGGGTCGGGTTGGTGATGACCTGGTCCCACGCCGAGCGCGCCATGCGCAGCCACACCTTGCCGTGCAACGTATCGCCGGCCTTGCGCCGCTGCGCATCGATCACGCCGCCGGTGAAGCCGCCGTAGGACGCCGGTACGTTGGCGTCGTACACGGTCAGCGATTCCAGCAGGTCCACGTCCACCGCGATGCCCTGCGCCGAACTGGGCACATCGACGGCGGCGTTGACGTTGGCAGTGGTCTGCGCGGTGTTGGTCGGATCGAGGTCGTTGTTGATGCTCGCGCCGTCGAGCAGGAACAGGTTCTGGTAATACGGCGCCCCGTTGATCGAGAAATCACCCGGGCGGATCTCGCCCATGGTGCGCGAGCTGCGCGAGGTATCGCTGAACTGCACGGCCGGGTTGCTGCGCAGGGCAGTGGCGACATCGCCATTGCCCTTCACCTGTGCCTGCAGCGCGTCCTGGTCCAGGCGCATGCCCTGGCCGAACGGCAGCTGCGCGGGCAGGAAGGTGCTGCCCGCATCGCCGCCAACCCGCAGGGCGGGCATGCGGCCCTGTGCGATGCGCTCGAGGGTGTAGCTGCCGTCGGCACGGCGGGTGGCGCGCAGCCCGGTGCCGGCCAGCAGCGTGGCGAAGCCGGCGTCGAGCGGGGTGTCAGCGGCCAGCGCGGGCGCGCTGCGGCCGGCGGTCAGCGCCGGGTCGAAGGCCAGTGCCACGCCGTGCTGGCTGGCGAAACTGGACAGGGCGCGGCCCAATGGAACGGTGCCCTGCGTCGTGGACTCGGGGGCTTGGGCGTGGGCAAACAGCGGGGTGGCAAGCAGGGCCAGCGACAGTGCGCTGGCCACGATCAGGCGGGGGGACAGGGTCATGGTGGGTTGGCTTGAAATGCAGGGTTCGCTGGTATGCCCCGCGAGACCGGAAAAAGTGTCAGCGCGCCGCCACGGTGGTCCACAGGCCGCCCGCGCCGCGCTGCACGCGCACCGGGTACGTGGCTTCCAGCATCGCCAGGCTCTGCGAGGTGTCGTCCAGCGGGAACGCGCCGGAAACGGGCAGGGCGGCGACGGCGGGATCGCAGCGCAGCCAGCCGTGCCGGTAGCGGGCCAGCTCCGCCACCAGCTCACCCAGGGGCAGGGCGTCGGCGACGAGCATGCCGGTTGCCCACGCGGTGCGGGTGTCATCCAGCACACCGGTGTGCAATGCGCCGCCGCCATCGAAGGCGCTGTGACGGCCGGCATCGAGCAGCCAGGTGGCACCGCCTGCCGGCGAGATCTCCAGGCGACCTTCGAGCAGGCTCACCTGGGTAAGGTCACCCGCCAGGCGCACGTCGAAGCGCGTACCGAGCGCACGGATGCGCCCGTGCGGGGTGAACACCTGCAGCGGCCGGGCAGGCGACTGCGGATCGGGCGCGCTCTCCACCCGGATGCGGCCACGCTCCAGGTGCAGCCCGCGCTGCTGGTTGTCGAAGCGCAGCTCCACGCGGGTATCGGTATCGAGCAGCAGCTGGCTGCCATCGGGCAGCCCGAGGCGGCGGCGTTCGCCCACGGCGGTGCGTTCGACCGGGCCGGCGGGGGCGGGTGACAGGAGCTGCCAGCCGAGCCAGCCTGCCGGCATCACCGCCAGCCACAGGCCAAGCCGTTTCAGGGCCGCGCGCCGCGCCGGGTCGGGCGCGCGCCCCAGCACCGGCAATGCCAGCGTTGCCGGCACCCGCTGCAGCAGCGCCTGCAACTGCTGCGCGCGCTGCCAGGCCCGCGCGTGGTCGGGGTGCTGCGCGCACCAGCGCGCGCAGGCCTGCCGGGTGGCGGGGTCGTCCGGTGCATCCTGGAGGCGCAGCAGCCAGTCCGCCGCCGCGGCCAGCACCGCGCGCGGCAGGGGCGCCGGATCAGCCGGCATGGGCGAGGCAGCCAACCAGGGCCCGCTTCATGTGCCGCTTCACGGTGCTCAGGGAGAGCCCGAGGCGTTCGGCGATGGCGTCGTAGCGCAGCCCGTCGAACTGGGCGAGCAGGAACACCTGGCGCGCGGCAGTGGGCAACCCATCGAGCATCGCATCGATCTGCTGCAGCGCTTCGCAGACCAGCGCCTGGTCTTCCAGCGAGGGCACCACCGCTTCGGGCAGGCTGGCCAGCTGCTCCAGGTAGGCGCGTTCCAGTGATTGGCGGCGGAACCAGTTCGCTGCAAGCCCGCGCGCGACGGTGGTCAGGAACGCGCGCGGCTCGCGCAGGCCGCCCAGGTCGCGGTCCTGCAGCAGCCGCGCGAAGGTGTCCTGGGTGAGGTCGGCGGCGGTCTCGCGGCAGCCCACGCGCCCGCCCAGCCAGCGCTGGAGCCAGCTCCGGTGGTCCCGGTACAGGGCCCCCACGGTGTCGCGATGTGCGTGCATCGACCGATCAATGGAAATGAGAAGTATTCGCAAGTATGGCCAACTACGCGCTGTATTGCCAGCCCGGATTGTCTTGAATCACTGCGCGGCAACCGCATATCCAGTACATCTGCCAGCCACGCTGGCCATGAATTGAAAGAGGACACTCCCATGCGGATGGACAAGCTCACCTCGCGTTTCCAGCAGGCGCTGGCGGACGCACAGTCGCTGGCCGTGGGCCGCGACCACAACATCATTGAACCGGTGCACGTACTGACCGCGCTGCTGGACCAGCAGGGCGGCAGCACGCGCCCGCTGCTGGCCCAGGCCGGGGTCAACGTGCCGGTGCTGCGCGAGCGGCTGACCGAGGCGCTTGATGCACTGCCGAAGGTGTCCGGCCAGGCCGGCAGCCTGTCGATCGGCAATGACCTGAACCGGCTGCTCAACAGCACCGACAAGCTGGCCCAGCAGCATGGCGATGCGTTCATCGCCAGCGAATGGTTCGTGCGCGCCGCGCTGGACGATGGCGGCACGCTGGGCATGGCGCTGCGCGCTGCCGGCGCTGACAAGAACAGGATCGATGCGGCCATCGAGAAGATCCGCGGTGGCGACAGCGTGCAGAGCGAAAACGCGGAAGAACAGCGCCAGGCGCTGGAGAAGTACACCATCGACCTGACCGCGCGCGCCGAGAGCGGCAAGCTGGACCCTGTGATCGGCCGCGACGAGGAAATCCGTCGCACCATCCAGGTCCTGCAGCGCCGCACCAAGAACAACCCGGTGCTGATCGGCGAACCCGGCGTGGGCAAGACCGCCATCGTGGAAGGGCTGGCCCAGCGCATCATCAACGACGAAGTGCCCGAGGGCCTGCGCGGCAAGCGCGTGCTGTCGCTGGACATGGGCGCGCTGATCGCCGGTGCGAAGTTCCGCGGTGAATTCGAAGAGCGCCTGAAGGGCGTGCTGAATGACCTGTCCAAGAGCGAAGGGCAGATCATCCTGTTCATCGACGAGCTGCACACCATGGTCGGCGCGGGCAAGGCCGATGGCGCGATGGACGCGGGCAACATGCTCAAGCCGGCGCTGGCGCGCGGCGAGCTGCACTGCGTGGGTGCCACCACCCTGGACGAGTACCGCAAGTACATCGAGAAGGATGCCGCGCTGGAACGCCGCTTCCAGAAGGTGTTCGTG
This sequence comes from Stenotrophomonas sp. PS02300, assembly GCF_029959395.1. Taxonomy (NCBI): domain Bacteria; kingdom Pseudomonadati; phylum Pseudomonadota; class Gammaproteobacteria; order Lysobacterales; family Lysobacteraceae; genus Stenotrophomonas; species Stenotrophomonas sp. PS02300. The sequence continues at coordinate 12,964 of NZ_JASCOP010000079.1, read as the reverse complement.
GGCGAGCCGAGCGTGGAAGACACCATCGCGATCCTGCGTGGCTTGAAGGAAAAGTACGCGGTGCACCACGGGGTGGAAATCACCGACCCGGCGATCGTGGCCGCGGCCACGCTGTCGCATCGCTACATCGCCGACCGCCAGCTGCCGGACAAGGCCATCGACCTGATGGACGAGGCCGCCTCGCGCATCCGCATGGAGATCGACTCGAAGCCGGAAGAACTGGACCGCCTGGAACGGCGCCTGATCCAGCTCAAGATCCAGCGCGAGATGCTGAAGAAGGAAAAGGACGACGCCTCGCGCCAGCGCCTGGCCGACCTGGAAACCGAGATCGATGCGCTGGAGCGCGAGTTCTCCGACCTGGACGAGATCTGGAAGTCGGAGAAGGCCGCGCTGCAGGGCACCACGAAGATCAAGGAACAGATCGAACAAGTGAAGCTGGAACTGGAAGCAGCGCAGCGGCGCCAGGATTTCGGTCGCATGAGCGAGCTGCAGTATGGCCAGCTGCCGCAGCTGGAAAAGCAGCTGCACGCCGCGCAGGAAGTGGAGAGCACCGAGTTCAAGCTGGTCCAGGACCGGGTCACCGCCGAGGAGATCGCCGAGGTGGTGTCGCGCTGGACCGGCATCCCGGTCAACCGCATGCTGGAAGGCGAGCGCGACAAGCTGCTGCGCATGGAAGACGTGCTGCATGAGCGGGTGGTGGGCCAGGAAGAGGCGATCAAGGTCGTCTCCGATGCAGTGCGCCGTTCGCGTGCCGGCCTGTCCGACCCGAACCGGCCTAGCGGTTCGTTCCTGTTCCTGGGCCCGACCGGCGTGGGCAAGACCGAGCTGTGCAAGTCGCTGGCCGAGTTCCTGTTCGACAGCAGCGACGCCATGATCCGCATCGACATGAGCGAGTTCATGGAAAAGCACAGCGTGGCGCGCCTGATCGGTGCGCCCCCGGGTTACGTGGGCTACGAAGAGGGCGGTTACCTCACCGAGGCGGTGCGTCGTCGCCCGTACTCGCTGATCCTGCTCGACGAAGTGGAGAAGGCGCACACCGATGTGTTCAACATCCTGCTGCAGGTGCTGGACGATGGCCGCCTCACCGATGGCCAGGGCCGCACCGTGGACTTCCGCAACACCGTCATCGTGATGACCTCCAACCTGGGTTCGCACCAGATCCAGGACATGTCCAGCGATGACAGCCCGGAGGCCTACACGCAGATGAAGGCGGCGGTGATGGGCGTGGTGCAGGCGCACTTCCGCCCGGAGTTCATCAACCGGCTGGACGACATCGTGGTGTTCCACCCGCTGGACAAGGTGCAGATCAAGCAGATCGCACGCATCCAGATGCAGGGCCTGGAAAAGCGGCTGGCCGAACGTGGCCTGCGCATCGAGGTCAGCGACGCGGCGTTTGAGCTGCTGGGCAACGTCGGCTTCGATCCGATCTACGGTGCCCGCCCGCTCAAGCGTGCGATCCAGGCGCAGCTGGAGAACCCGCTGGCGCAGAAGATCCTGTCCGGCGAGTTCGTTGGCGGTGATGTGATCCGGGTGGACGCGGCCGAAGGCCGCCTGGCATTCGCCAAGGGCTGAGCCAACCCGCCGCCTGTCAGGCAAAGGCCCCGCTGATCGCGGGGCCTTTTTTTTCAGCGTGGAATGAACTTGACGGGGCCGCGGTAATCCGGCCACGCGGTGGAGGTGTTGTCGCGCAGGGTGACCGCTTTGCGCTTGGGTATCGTGCCGTCGACTGCGTCGGCGCTGGGCGTGGACACGCCGGCAAACAGAGTGGGAATGAACACCGCCGGGTTGAGGGCATCTTCATCCATGATCACCGGCGCCACCTGCAGGGTGGTGGTCTTGCCGGCTTCAACGGTGAAGGAGGCCACGTTGCGGTTCACGAAGGTGGCCCGGTCCAGCAGACGCTGTTCGCTGTAGCTGCGGCGCGGTTCCCGGCTTACGGCGGTGATCCGGTAGGTGCCCACCGGCAGCTGCAGCGCGTGCCGGTAGCCGTAGCGGGTGGTGAAGCCATAGTCGAACTCGAGGTAGCGGGTATCGAGGACGGTGAGCACCAGCTCGTTACCCTTGATGCCCCAGTCCACCCCACCTGTCCGGATCAGTTCCTTCAGATCTTCGCTGAGCGGCACTTCCGATTGCAGTTTTTCCACTTCCACGACCAGCGTGCCGGTGGCCGTCTCGGCCAGGCAGGCGAAGCTGCCCGACAGCAGGGCAGCCGCCAGCAGTGTGCGTAAGGCAAAGCGCATGTTCCGTCCCTTGATGACAATTGCAGGGACCCCCCGCCCCTGCCTCGTCGCGGAGTATGCACTAGAGGTAGACGACCCGCTCCGAAGCGTTGCGGGTCATGGGGGCTCCGGGGGGGCACTGGAAAGCCTCTGCATAGGCGGGCATGTTGGCCGGACCGACGTCGGCGCGTGGCGGCCCGAAGGCATGCACGTCCGTTTCGAGGTCACGCCGCAGGCGTTCGGGGGTGTGCAGCTCCCGGTACAGCATGCCCCAGCTGAGGAAGAACAGCTGTCGGCGGGTGAGGCCGTGCAGCAAGGGATCGGTCTGGTTGGCGGTGGCGTGCTCAAGCGCATCCAGGGCGATTGCCAGCCCGCTCAGGTCGGCTACGTTCTCATTGGCGGTCAGCTGCCCATTAAGCGACAGCCCATCCACCTGCTGCCGGTCGAACTGCGCGGCAAGCCGTGCGGAGAGGGCCGCAGCGCGCTGTCGATCGCCATCGCTCCACCAGCCCTGCAGGCTGCCATCGAGCCCGAACTGGCTGGATTCGGCCGAGAACGCGTGGGAGATCTCATGCCCGATGACCGCGCCGATCGCGCCGAAATTGAGCGCGTCGTCGGCCTCCACGTCGAAGTAGGGGGGCTGCAGCAGCGCTGCCGAGAAGGCGATGTCGTTGTTCATCACGTCGTGGTACGCGTCCACGGTCTGCGCGGTCATACGCCAGCGCACGCTGTCCACCGGCGCGCCCAAGCGGGCCAGTTCGTTGCGCTGGGCAAACGCGGTGGCCGCGCGCAGGTTGCGCAGGTAGCCGCACGACTCGGTGTGCAGCCCGGACCAGTCCGGCCAGCGTTCGGGATGGCCGATGCGCGGCCGGAACGTATCGGCCTTGCGCAGTGCGGTGGCGCGCGTTTCGGCATCCATCCACGGCACCACCGCCAGGCGTCGCTTCAGCGCGGCCATGATCTGCTCGATCAGCGCGATCGCCCGCGCGCGGGTCTCCGCCGGAAGCGCGACCGGAACGTACAGTTCGCTGAGCGCTTCACCGGCCACGCGTTCGATGGCGGCCAGCACCTGCTTCCAGCGCGGCGGCATCGCGTCCTGGCCCTGCAGGGCCTTGGCGTGGAATGCATGGTGGGCGCGGACGAAGTCGTCGCCCAGGAACGGGCTGGCCGAATCGAGGGTATGGAAGCGCAGGTAGGCGCGCCAGGTGGCCGGCGCTTCGTAGCTCAACGCCTGGCCCATTGCCTGGTGGAAGGCGGGCGTGGCCAGCGAAAAACGTTCGGGCTCAGCCACGCCCAATGCCTGGAACAAGGCACTCCAGCGGAACCCGGGGGTGAGCGCATCGGCCTCCGGCACCGTCAGGGGATGATAGAAGTTGGTGACGTTGTCGTTGAGCTCGTCCCACGGCGCTGACGCATTGGCAAGGCGGCGTTCCAGCGCCAGTACCGCATCGGCGTGGCGCTCGGCGTCGGCCGGCGAGTCACCGGCCAGGCGCAGCACGTGCGCGACATGCGTGCGATAGGCGAGAGCGGCTTGCGCGTGTTCGGCGTCCAGGTAGTAGTTGCGGTCGGGCAGCCCCAGTCCGCCCTGGAAGGCGTACGCGATCTGGCTGTCGCGCGCGTCCATGTCCAGGTCGACACCGAACCCGAATACCGGGTTGAGACCGACCGCAGTGAGCGCGTGCAGATGCGCCTCGATGGCCTCGGGCGTCTGCAGCGCGTCGATTGCCGCCAGCTCGGCCCGCAACGGCGCGATGCCGTCGGCATTGATCTGGCGCTGGTTCATGCCGGTGCGCCAGAGGTCAGCCACGATCTTCTCCACATGGGTTGGCATGTCCAGGTTGGCGGCCTGTTCCGCCACCCGCCGCTGCAATGCCAGCGAACGTTCCTGCAGCATCGTCGGCATGTCCCAGCGCGACTGGTCCGGCGGCAGCTGCGCCGTTTCATGCCAGCGGTGGTTGATGTGCGCGTACAGCGAGTGGCAGGGCGGGTGGTCCGGATCGATGTCGGCCGGGTTGAAGCGCAACGGCGCTGGCAGGCCATCGGCGGTTTCCGGGGGCTGGACCTGCGCGTCAGCGGCAGGATGACCCGCGAAGCGTGTATTGCACTCGTCCCGCGCTGCGCGGTGGCCAGCCTGGTAGCCCAACCACCCGCCGGCGAGCGCACCGCCCAGCGCGGTGACGGCGGCACCGGCGAGGAGTTGCGGACACTGGCGAGGGCGGGAAAGGCAGCCTGCAGCAGCTGCGGATGCAATCCCGTTCAATGGCTCCTGCACCGGCACGGCCAGGTACGCCTCACCCCGGGTAGCGGCCGCGCCAGGCAGCAGCGCAGGTCTTGCCGGTGGGGTCGAATCGGCGCGCGCCGCGCCCGCCGCAGCCGCCGGCACGATCAGGCTGGAGAGCGCGGCGAGGGTGAGCATGCCCGCGTTGCCCACGCGCAGCAGCGGTGGATGGGCCGAACCGAACCGCTGGTGGCGGGCGTGGTCCTGTGCGGGCTGTCGCCCGCGCAGCGACCGATCGAATTCGCCCACGCTGCGGCGGTGGTGTTGTACGGCATCGGCACGCATGGCGTGTCCTCCCCTGTCAGTCGTGCGGGTGCCTGCCGGCTGCAGGCCGAGCGCGATGATGCCGGTGCCGCGCGGGGGCGCCCATAGGACGGGAATGAAATCATGAGCAACCGGAATGACAGGGCGTGGCGGGGCTCGGCTATGGTGCGTTTTCGCACGCACCGTGCGCGGAGACCTCACGATGTCGGAACCGGACAGCTCGCTGCCGCCGTGGAAAGCGGAAACCATCGCCGTGCATGGCGGGTATCGCCCGGACCCGACCACGCGCGCGATGGCGGTGCCGATCTACCAGACCGTGGCCTACGCCTTCGACGATACCCAGCACGCGGCGGACCTGTTCGACCTGAAGGTGCCGGGCAACATCTACACGCGCATCATGAACCCGACCACCGATGTGCTGGAGCAGCGCCTGGCCGCGCTGGAAGGCGGCATCGGCGCACTGGCGCTGGCGTCCGGGCAGGCGGCCATCACCTACGCGATCCAGACCATCGCCGAAGCGGGCGACAACATCGTGGCGTCCAGCGCGTTGTACGGTGGCACCTACAACCTGTTCGCGCACACGCTGCCGCAGTTCGGCATCCAGACCCGGTTCGCCGATTACCGCGATCCCGATGCGTTCGCCGGCTCATCGATGACCGCACCAAGGCGGTGTTCGTCGAGTCCATCGGCAACCCGCGCGGCAACATCACCGACATCCAGGCGGTGGCCGACATCGCGCATGCGCACGGGGTACCGCTGATCGTCGACAACACCGTGGCCACCCCGTACCTGCAGCGCTCGTTCGACTTCGGCGCGGACATCGTGGTGCATTCGCTGACCAAGTACCTGGGCGGGCACGGCACCAGCGTAGGCGGGGCGATCGTCGATTCGGGCCGGTTCCCGTGGGCCGAACACAAGCAGCGCTTCCGCCGCCTCAACGAGCCGGATGTGAGCTACCACGGCGTGGTCTATACCGAGGCGCTGGGTCCGGCGGCCTACATCGGGCGCGCCCGGGTGGTGCCGCTGCGCAATACCGGTGCGGCGTTGTCGCCGTTCAATGCCTTCCTGATCCTGCAGGGCATTGAAACGCTGGCGCTGCGGCTGGACCGTATCAATGCCAACGCGCTGGCCATTGCCGGCTTCCTGCGCGACCACGCCAAGGTGGCGTGGGTGAACTACGCGGCGCTGCCCGACCACCCGGAGCACGCGCTGGTGCAGCGCTATCTGCGCGGGCACGGCTCCGGCGTGCTGACCTTCGGCTTGCCGGGCGGGCGCGAAGCAGGCGCGCGCTTCCTGGATGCCCTGCAGCTGTTCACCCGGCTGGTGAACCTGGGCGATGCCAAGTCGCTGGCCACCCATCCGGCGTCGACCACGCACCGCCAGCTGGATGCGGCGGAACTGGAACGGTCCGGGGTGAGCGAAGACACGGTGCGGCTGTCGATCGGCATCGAACACCTGGACGACCTGCTGGCCGATCTGGAGCAGGCGCTGGCCAAGGCGTGAGGCGGGACCATCCCGGCCGGTGCGGGCCGGCCGGGGTGGGTTTTTATCAGGGCGCGGGCGCGTGCAGCCATGCTTCGATGGCGCCTTCCAGCACCGCCAGCGCGGCCATCGCGCGGCGCGGGTCGACCTGGTCCAGCTGGTCGTACCGGTTGTGGATGCGCGCCATCGCAGGTGACAGCGGCAACGCCTTGTAGGTGTGCATGGCGTGTTCCATGGCATCCATCCGGGTTTCCATCGCCTGCGTCTCGTCTGGTCCCAGGGTGCCGTTGAGGTAGTGCTCGAACCGGCTCCAGTCCACGTCTGCATTGGCCAGCCACAACCGCGCACGGGCCTGCTGCATGTCGCGCTCAAGGGGGATGTCGGCGGCGTCGGCCAGGTTCATCCCCAGCGCTGGAATGCCTTCGCGCTGGAGGGCAATCTGATCGGACTGCATCACCCAGCCAGCGCTGTCATGCACGGTCAGCCCGACCTCGCCGGCGGCAGCTTCGAGCAGGCGCCGCAGCTGCGCTTCCGCAGCGGTGACCGGCGCCGCAGGTGGCTGCAGCGCGCGCGAATCGCCATCCATGTACAGGTGATGGCGGTCCGAGCCGGACAACGTCATGCCATCGCCGCGCCCGGTCATGTCCAGGTTGAGCGCCACGTCCGGACAGCTGGCCATGCATTGCTCGGCGTAGGCCTTGGCGCCCAGCATGCCGTGCTCTTCCAGGTCGGTCACCATCAACTGCACGCGCATGCCGTCGGGGAGTGCTTCCGCGCTCAGCGTCCGGGCAAGCGCCAGCAGCGTGGCCAGCCCGGTGCCGTTGTCGCTGGCACCGCTGGAGCCGTCGCGCGCGCCGGTCATGTCGCCATGGGCGAGCACCATCAGGGTCCGGGCCGGGGTACCCGCGCCCGCGAATTCCAGCATCAGGTTGCAGCCGTGGTAGGTCTGGTTGAAACCGAAGCTGTCGCGCGTGCTGCCAGTGAACGGCAACTGCTGCAGGGTGTGGCCGTCGCGCTTGAACAAGGCGCGGATCGTATCGAAGCGGGCGGCGTTGGCAGCCGACTCGCGCAGCGCGCCGGTCATGCCCGGCTGCTGCGCGCCGAGCGTGGCCTGCGCGATCTGTTCCAGGTCCAGCTCGAAGCGGGCCTGTGCCGGGCTCACCACGCTGGCCAGCAGTTCGGCCGCCCAATCCACCCACGACAGCATGGGCGCCAGCGCGGCGGCCTCGGCGCCGCTCGGCCAGCCGCCGTGCCCGTGCGTTTCCGCGTGGCGGGCCACGCCGAGCGTCACCATGATCTGGCGGCGCGTGTCCTCAGGCAGTTCCTGCAGCAGCGACCGGATCGCCGGCGCGGTGCAGGCCGCCGCGTCGGTGCCACAGTCGCGTACGATTTCCAGCAGCCGGTGGCGTTGTTCGTCGGGCAGCAGGTCGTACAGGGTCAGCGGAAGCGAGGCAGGCGCCGGCGTGCGGTCGGCGTTGTTGGCGTCCAATGCGCTGTCGCGGCCCAGCACGAACCCCACCACGGCGCCGGCGGCCGCACTGGTCATCACCGTTGCGGCAGCCAACGTGCCGGCGGCAAGCGTGAGCGGGCACTGGCGCGGTTGCGCAACGCAGCTGAGCGTAGCGGCATTGGCGATGTGGCCCAGTGCCGCGGAGGGTGCGGTGGGCACATCGGTCGCCATCGGTACCGTCTGGTAGCCGGCGCTGCCTTGGGCCTGTGCGCCGGGCAGGAAGGCGGCGACCGTGGCAGTGCCTGCCCCCGGCTGCGGCGCGCGCGGCGGCACGCGGGCAAGCGCCATGGCCGAGGACAGCGCAAGGGCGTTGACCAGCCATTCGCGGCCATTGCGCACGGTCAGCGGGCGCGCCCCGGAGGGCGGCAGCGGCTGTCGCGGCACGCCGCGCGAGCGCAGGTTGCGCGCGACGGTGTTGTCGAAGTGGCCCTGGACGTGGCGGGCGAACGGGATGTCGAGCGGCATGGCAATCTCTCCAATGGCGGGCGCAGGCCCACTGCACCGTGCCGCATTGCAGCGCCGCTGCCCATCGGAGCAGTTGCGGCTGGTACCTGGATGGGACCGCCGTCACACGCAGCAGTGGCAAACCGCTACGATCCCGGAGCCGCAACTGCGCAAGTTCGGGCACGCGCGACGTTGGCGCGCGCTGCACGCTGGATGCACCCCCGGATGGAGCCCGACATGAACCGCCTTGCCCAGATCCGCCAGCGCCACGGTATCGACCGCGTCATCGCCCAGCTGCAACGCTGCCTGCGGGAGGGCGAGCCACTGCCCGACCTGGAGGCACTGGCCGCCACCGCGCATCAGTCGCCGTACCACTTCCACCGGCTGTACCGCGCGCTGACCGGCGAAACCCCCGGACGCACCGTGGCGCGGTTGCGGCTGGCGCAGGCGCTGCACCTGCTGGGAAAACCCGGCGCGCGGGTGACCGACGTAGCCCTGCAGGTGGGCTTTGAAAGCCCGCAGGCCCTGGCCCGCGCCTGCCGGCGGGAACTGGATGCCACCCCTGCGACGTTGCGCGACGACGCTACGCTGCGCGCACACTGGCAGCGGCATCTTGAAGTTCCCGCGGGCGACCAGGCAGAGCCGATCAGCGCGCTGCAGGTTCGGGTGGCCGAGCTGGAACCGTTCGAAGTGGTGGTGCTGCGCAAGCAGGGCGCATTCGACGACCTGGACCGTGCATTCGGCACGTTGTTCACCTGGGCCGCAGGCGAGGGCTTGGCCGAACAGTTGCAGCACCTGGTGGGTATCGCACTCAACGACCATCGCGACGTCGCGCCCAGGGAGTGCCTGTTCGACTGCGGAATGGGGTTTGGCGACCTTGCGCGGCCAGTACCTCCACCCCTGCGCCGGCTGACCCTGGGCGGCGGCGACCATGCGGTGCTGCGCCACGTGGGCAGCTACGCCGGTCTTGAAGCCGCCACCGACGCGCTGCTGCGGCAGTGGCTGCCCGACAGCGGGCGCGTGCTGCGCGACGCGCCGTTGTACTACCACTACCTGGACGACCCCGAGGACGTTCCCGAGGCGATCCTGCGCGCCGATATCTGCGTGCCGCTGGGGGCCCGTTAAACCACCGGAATGGTGTGCTTGCCGATGTTGCGGTAGGGCGGGGTGGCCATGACCATTTCGGCCAGCGAGTACGCCAGTTCGCGCTCGGCCATCACGGTGCCGTCGGCGCCGTGTTCGAGCAGGTGCTTGACCTCGGCGTCGCTGTGCGCGCGTGCCAGCAGGGTCAGGCCCGGGTTGAGCGCGCGCAGCTTGGCCAGGGTTTCGCCCGCTTCCAGCGGCTGCGGAATGGCCAGCACCGCGATCTTGGCGCGTTCGGGATGGGCCTCGGCCAGCACGCGGTCGGAGGCGGCGCTGCCGCGGATCGCGGGCAGCCCGGCGGCATGTGCTTCGGCCACGTGTTCCTTGTTGTCATCGATTACCAGCACCGGCACGCCACGGTCGCGCAGCACCTGCGCCAGCGCGCTGCCGACCCGGCCATAGCCGATCACGATCGCGTGGTCGTGCAGGTCCAGCGAGGGGCCGGGCGGCAGTTCGGTTTCCACCGCGGCGGCGGGGGTTTCCTGGTTCTTCACCAGCCAGCGGTCGAGCAGGCCGAACACCAGCGGGTTGAGCATGATCGAGATCAGCGCGCCGGCCAGCACCAGCGCCTGGCCGGTGGGCGGCAGGATCTTCAGGCTCACGCCCAGGCCGGCGATGATGAAGGCGAATTCGCCGATCTGCGCCAGGCTGGCCGAAATGGTCAGCGCGGTGCCGTTGGGGTGGCCGAATGCGCGCACGATGAAGAACGCGGCGGCGGACTTGCCGAACATGATGATGGCGGCGGTGGCCAGCACCTGCCACGGGTGCTCGACCAGGATGGCCGGGTTGAACAGCATGCCCACCGAGACGAAGAACAGCACCGCGAACGCATCGCGCAGCGGCAGTGAATCGTTGGCCGCCTTGTGGCTGAGTTCGGATTCGTTGAGCAGCATGCCGGCGAAGAACGCGCCCAGTGCGAACGACACGCCGAACAGCATGGCCGAGCCGAACGCCACGCCCAGGGCGATGGCCAGCACCGCCAGGGTGAACAGTTCGCGCGAGCCGGTTCCGGCAATGCGCTCCAGGATCCAGGGAATGACCCGGCGGCCGACCACCAGCATCACCGCCACGAACAGGCCCAGCTGCACGAAGGTCCAGCCGATGCTGGCCAGCACGCTGCCGACGGTGTGGGTTTCATTGGCCGCATCCGGCCCGAACACGCCGGCCAGCACTGGCATCATCACCAGTGCCAGTACGCAGGCCAGGTCTTCGACGATCAGCCAGCCGACCGCGATCTTGCCGCGTTGGGTTTCCAGCAGGCGGCGTTCTTCCATTGCGCGCAGCAGCACCACGGTACTGGCGGTGGCCAGCGCGAAGCCGAATACCACGCCGTGGATCACCGGCCAGCCCATCAACCAGGCCAGGCCCCAGCCCAGCAGGGTGGCGACCAGGATCTGGCCGACCGCGCCGGGGATGGCGATCGCCTTGACCGCCATCAGGTCTTTGAGTGAGAAGTGCAGGCCCACGCCGAACATCAGCAGCATCACGCCGATTTCGGCCAGCTGGTTGGCCAGCGCCTGGTCGGCAACGAAGCCGGGAGTGAACGGTCCTACGCAGATGCCCGCAACCAGGTAACCGACCAGCGGAGACAAACGCAGCTTGTTGGCCAGCGCGCCGAGAATGAAGGCGAGCCCAAGGCCAACGGCGACGATGTTGATCAGGTCGGTGTCATGGTGCATCGGGGCTCGCAACTTGGGGGATGCCCCGATTTTCACCGATGCGGCCCGATCCGGCAAACCGCGCTGCGGTCTGCCGGATCCGGTGTCAGCCGATCATCACCACTTGTAGGTCACGCGACCGTACACATAGGCGCCATTGAAGCCGTACGGCGAGTAGTTGCTGTACGGGAGCATGCCCCAGGTGGAGTTCTGCAGGTCCACGGTGCGGTCGGGGTATTCGTCCAGCAGGTTGTCCGCACCCAGGGTCAGGGTCCAGTTCTCGCTGGGCTTGTAGGCCACCGAGGCATCCAGCACCCACGAGGCGTCGTAGGTCTGGTCGCGGGTCGGGGTGGCCGAGTTGCGCACGGTGAACGAGCCGTAGCGGGTGGCGGCCAGGTTCAGGTCCCAGTGGTCCGAACGCCAGGTGCCGCTGAGGATGGTCTTGTCGCGCGGGTAGCTGTCTTCGATGCGGCCCACTTCATCGCGGCCGATCAGCGACTGGGTCAGGCCCAGCGAGCCGAACACGGCCGGCGAGGCGATGAACTTCTTCACCTCGGTGTCGTTGTAGCTGTACGCCGCGGTCAGTTCCAGCGAGCTGGCGCTGAACGGGATGGTGTAGCTGGACACTGCGTCCACGCCGCGGGTGCGGGTATCCACGCCGTTGGTGAAGTAGGAGAACGCGGTGACCTGCGGCAGGCCCAGGTCGGCCAGCAGCGCATTGGTGGCGGCGTTGGTGGTGATGTTGGTGGACAGGATGATGCGGTCGTCGATGTCGATCTGGTACGCATCCACGGTCAGGTAGAGGCGGTCGATCGGCTGCAGCACCAGGCCCACGCTGTAGGAGGTGGAGCTTTCGGCCTTCAGCGGGCTGGCGCCCAGCGCCTGCGCGGCGGTGCTGGTGGTGGGGAAGGTGCCGCGTTCGACGAACACGCCATTGACGATCGTGCTGGTCACGGCCTGGTAGCTCTGCTGGGCCAGCGACGGGGCGCGGAAGCCGGACGAGGCGGTGGCGCGCAGCGCGACCTTGTCGGTGAAGGCGTAGCGGGCCGACAGCTTGCCGGAGAACTTGTCGCCGAAGTCCGAGTAGTCCTCATAGCGGCCGGTGACGCCGGCCGAGAACTTGTCGGTCAGGTCCGCTTCCAGCCCGGCGTAGACGGCGTAGTTGTCACGGTCGGCATCCACCGCGTTGAGCGGGGTGAAGCCGCCGAAGCCCTGCGAACCGGTGCCGAAGTACGAATTGGGCTCGCCTGCGCTCTGTTCCCACTTCTCGCGGCGGTACTCGCCGCCGAAGGACAGCGTGACCGGGTAGGCCAGGCCCCAGTCCAGCTGCTTGGTGATGTCCACGTTGCCGATGTCCTGGGTGTATTCCAGTGCGCCGGCGTAGAACGAGCGCGGGCTGTCCACGCCCAGCGCGTAGTTGATGCTGTTGCGGGTGTGGAAATCGATCTTGTTGGTGCCGTGGTTGTAGCTCACGTCCCAGGTCCAGCCGCTTTCGGTGTCGCCCTTCACGCCGGCCACCAGCGAGCGGTCCTTGGAGTACTGGTTGATCTCCGGCACGAAGCCGTCCGGGTAGGTCTGGGCCAGCAGCGCGCCCTGGCCGCTGTTGGTGCGCGAGCGGTAGAACGCGAACGAGGTGATGTCGCGGTTGCTGGCCAGCGCGGTGGCGTAGGCCGAGACGTGGTCGCTGAACTGGAAGCTGGCGTTGGCCGAGGCGGCGGTGGCATCCACCTGCGGGTCGCCGACCACGAAGGTGGTCTGGCCCACGCTGGGGAAGTTGCCGGTGTTCGGCGCGGTGCCCTGGTAGGGCCCGGCGCGGTTGCTTTCATCCTGCTGGGTGATCTGGCCGGCCACGTGCACGCTGCCACGGCCGTCGGCGAAGCCGATGCCGGTATCGCCGGAGAGCTGGTACTTGTTGCCGTGGGCCCGCCCCGACCAGCCCCCCGCCCCGGGCCCCCCGCCCCCCCCC
>NZ_JASCOP010000078.1:0-19423 GCF_029959395.1 Stenotrophomonas sp. PS02300 | reverse complement strand
CGGGTTTTACGGGACGCGCCCCCGGGAGGGGGGGGCCCCCTTTCTGGTTCCGGGACGGTCTACCAGGGAACCGGGCAGGCCGTCGTAGTGCCACGCCCTGCGTGGCAACCAGGCGAACCCGTACGAAGCCAGCCGCCAAACGAATAGCAATGTGAGGCAAGGGGTTGCAGGATTATGCAATTCCCCTTACAATTCCGCTTCTGCTGCGGGGTGGAGCAGTCTGGCAGCTCGTCGGGCTCATAACCCGAAGGTCGCAGGTTCAAATCCTGCCCCCGCTACCAAAGAAAATCTGCATTGCAGATGCAGTAGACGAAAAGGCGATTCCGGAAACGGGGTCGCTTTTTTCGTTGGCGCGATTGCGGCCCATTGGCGCGCAATGTCTCAGCGCCTTGCTAGGCGTTAAAAAGCTGAATGAAGGGGATGATCGCGCTTTTTGACAGCCCCAACCGTTGCACCAGCGCGGTGCAACGGCTATCATCCACGGCTTAGCGGACTACCTGACAGGACCCATTCCACCGAATGCGGCCCGTCCCGCGACCGGCTTCCGGGCCGTGCGACTTCCCATCAGGTAGTCGTGACCCCCGGAAGGCTGGCCATCCAGCACGACCGGAGTTGTACCGGACATGGGGCCCAGCGGGCCCTTTGTTGTTTCCGGGCCCCAGGCTTGCGTGCCGGGGCAGCACCTCTTTAAAGGAATCAAGGCCGACTGTGAGCGACAAGGCAACCGAAATCGCGAATCTGCTCGCCCCCACCGTTCAGTCGCTGGGTCTCGAGCTGCTGGGTGTGGAATACCTGACCGCCCCGGGTGGCGCCACGCTGCGCCTGTATATCGACGTGCCGCTGGCCGAACAGCCCGAGCGCGTGGTGAATATCGACGACTGCGAACGCGTGAGCCGCGAAGTGTCGGCCCAGCTGGACGTGGAAGACCCGATCACCGCCAACTACACGCTGGAAGTGTCCTCGCCCGGCGTGGACCGCCCGCTGTTCACCTTCGACCAGTTCGAGCGTGCGGTTGGCGAATCGGCCAAGGTCACCCTGAAGCTGCCGCAGGACGGCCGTCGTCGCCTGCAGGGCGAAATCCTCGGCGTCGATGCCGAGCAGAATACGGTCACCTTCAAGGTCGACAATTCACCGTTTACCGCCGACGTCGAGAATATCGAGAAGGCACGCATCATGCCGGACTGGGCCGCCCTCGGCCTGGCTCCGACCAAACCGACTGGCCCGGCACCCAAGCAGGGTGGCAAGGCGAACAAGAAACCATCCAACGAGCCGGCGGCCAAGAAGCCGCGCGCGGAGTGAGCCAACAATGAGCAAGGAACTTTTGCTGGTAGTGGACGCGGTCGCCAATGAAAAAGGCGTTCCGCGTGAAGTGATCTTCGATGCGATCGAAGCAGCACTGGCGTCTGCCGCGAAGAAGCGCTATCCCGATGAGGAAGTGCTGGCGCGCGTGTCGATCGACCACAAGGACGGCACCTACGAAACCTTCCGCCGCTGGGAAGTGGTGGCCGATGACGTGGTGATGGAATCGCCCGACCGCCAGGTGCGTCTGATGGATGCCATCGACGAAGCCGAAGGCGTGGAAGTAGGCGATTACATCGAAGAGCAGATTGAAAACCCGGACTTCGGCCGCATCGCGGCGCAGGCCGCCAAGCAGGTGATCGTCCAGCGCGTGCGCGAAGCCGAACGCCAGCAGGTGGTCGATGCGTGGAAGGACCGCGTGGGCGAGCTGGTCACCGGCGTGGTCAAGCGCGCCGAGCGCGGCAACATCTACGTGGACCTGGGCGGCAACGCCGAGGCCTTCATCCCGAAGGACAAGGGCATTCCGCGCGACGTGCTGCGCGCCGGCGACCGCGTGCGCGGTTACCTGGCCGAAGTGCGTTCGGAACCGCGTGGCCCGCAGCTGTTCATCAGCCGCGCCGCCCCGGAATTCATGATCGAGCTGTTCAAGCTGGAAGTGCCGGAAGTGGGCCAGGGCCTGGTCGAGATCAAGGCCTGTGCACGCGACCCGGGCGACCGCGCCAAGATCGCCGTGCTCGCCCACGATGCGCGTACCGATCCGATCGGCGCCTGCATCGGCATGCGCGGTTCGCGCGTGCAGGCCGTGTCCAACGAGCTCAATGGCGAGCGCGTGGATATCGTGCTGTGGAACGACAACCCCGCCAACTTCGTCATCAATGCGATGGCGCCGGCGGAAGTGCAGTCCATCATCGTTGATGAAGACAAGCACTCCATGGACCTGGCCGTCGCTGAAGAGCGCCTGGCCCAGGCGATCGGCAAGGGCGGCCAGAACGTGCGCCTGGCCAGCCGCCTGACCGGTTGGCAGCTCAATGTGATGACCCAGGACCAGGTGACCGCCAAGTCCGAGGCAGAGCAGGGCGTTGCCCGCCAGCTGTTCATGGACAAGCTGGAAGTGGATGAAGAAATCGCCGCCATCCTGGTGACCGAAGGCTTCAACACCGTGGAAGAAATCGCCTACGTCCCGGTCGGCGAACTGCTGGCCGTGGAAGGCTTCGACGAAGACATCGTCGAAGAGCTGCGTGCCCGTGCCCGCGATGCGCTGCTCAACGAAGCGCTTGCGGTGGAAGAGGGTCTGGAAGATGGTTCGCCGTCCGAAGACCTGCTCGCCCTGGAAGGCATGGACGAGGCAACTGCCTACGCCCTGGCCGGCCACGGCGTGCGTACGAGTGAGGACCTGTCGGACCTGGCCGCCGATGAGATCCTCGAGTTCGGTATCGAGGACATGGACCAGGAGCGCGCCGCCGCCCTGATCCTTGCCGCCCGAGCCGAGGAGATCGCCCGCCTGGAGCGCGGCGAATGAGCCAGCGATGAACAGTGCCCTGACCCGATCAGGGCTTAGACTCCGCGCTGCCTTCGCCCGTTTCGGAGGAGCGCCAACCAGATCATAGGATCCGAATGTCGCAGCAAACCACCATCCGCAAGCTTGCCGAACTGGTCAATACGCCGGTCGAAAAACTGCTTGAACAGCTTGCCGAAGCCGGCATGAAGTTCAGCGGTCCCGACCAGGTCGTGACCAGCACCGAGAAGGTGAAGCTCCTGGGCTTCCTTCGTCGTTCGCATGGCAAGACCGAGCAGCCCGTCGAAAGTGCCGACGACGCTGCAAAGAAGATCACCCTCAACCGTCGCAAGTTGCAGGAAGTGACCGTCAGCGCCGGCCGCAGCAAGACCACCGTCAATGTTGAAGTGCGCCAGAAGCGCACCTACACCAAGGACGCCAGTGGCAAGGCGATGACGCCGGATGAGGAGCGCGCCGACATCCTGCGCAAGCTGGAGGAATCCCGCCAGCGCAATCTGGACGAGCAGCGCGCACTGGCCGAGAAGGACCGTGCGCGTGATGAGGAAATCGCACGCAAGCGCCAGGAAGAGATCGACGCCAAGGAACGCGCCGAAGCCGAGCGCAAGGCGGCCGAAGCCGCTGCGGAAGCTGCGAAGAACGCCCCGCCGGCACCGGTAGCGGCGCCGCGCGCGGCTGCCAGCGAAGCGCCGGCCCGTGCCGCGCGTCCGTCTGCGCCGGCACCGGCACGTCCGGCCGCGCGTGCGGACGACCGCAACTCGAACAACAACAACAACAACCGCCCGGGCGCCAAGCGCGACGACGATGGTGGCAACCGCTTCGCCGGTCAGCTGCACCTGTCGGCCGCCGATCGCGCGCGTCGTGGCAACAACAGCAACTCGCGTGGTCGCCCGACCGGTCGCACGCAGCACGGCGGTCGCCGTGACAGCAACCAGTCGCGCAGCGGCGGTGGTGCCCATGGTTTCGAACGTCCGGTCGCACCGATCGTGCGTGACGTCACCATCGGCGACACCATCACCGTGGCCGACCTGGCCCAGAAGCTGGCCGTGAAGGGCGGCGATGTGGTCAAGGCGCTGTTCAAGATGGGCGTGATGGCCACCATCACCCAGACCATCGACCACGACACCGCCGCGCTGGTGACCGAAGAACTCGGCCACAACGTGATCCGTGCCAACACCAACGACGCCGAAGACGCGCTGCTGGCGTTGAACGAAGGCGAGCAGGGCGAGGCCGTTGCGCGTCCGCCGGTGGTCACCATCATGGGCCACGTCGACCACGGCAAGACCTCGCTGCTGGATTACATCCGCCGCACCAAGGTGGCCACCGGCGAAGCCGGCGGCATCACCCAGCACATCGGTGCGTACCACGTTGAAACGCCCAAGGGCGTCATCAGCTTCCTGGATACCCCGGGCCACGCCGCGTTCACCTCGATGCGTGCCCGCGGTGCCAAGCTGACCGACATCGTGGTGCTGGTGGTTGCAGCCGACGACGGCGTCATGCCGCAGACCAAGGAAGCGATCCAGCACGCCCGTTCCGCCGGTGTGCCGCTGATCGTGGCGATCAACAAGATCGACAAGTCCGGTGCCGACCCGATGCGCGTCAAGAACGAACTGCTCACCGAGCAGGTCGTGTCCGAAGACTTCGGTGGTGACGTGCAGATGGTGGAAATCTCGGCCAAGGCCGGTCTCGGTATCGACGACCTGCTGGATGCCATCTCCATCCAGGCCGAACTGCTGGAACTGAAGGCCGTGGCCGATGGCCGCGCCAGCGGCGTGGTCATCGAGTCCTCGCTGGACAAGGGCCGTGGCCCGATCGCCACCGTGCTGGTGCAGCAGGGTTCGCTGAAGAAGGGCGACTACCTGGTCTGCGGTATCCAGTACGGCCGCGTGCGTGCGCTGTTCGATGAGACCGGCAAGCAGCCCGACCAGGCTGGCCCGTCCATCCCGGTGCAGGTGCTGGGTCTGTCCGGCGTGCCGGATGCGGGCGATGACTTCGTCGTGGTCGAGGACGAGCGCCTGGCCAAGGACGTCGCGCAGCAGCGCGAAACCAAGCGCCGTGAATCGCGCCTGGTGCAGTCGGCCGGCAGCCGCATGGAAGACATCATGGCAACCCTGGGCAAGGGCGATGGCCAGCAGGTGCTGAACCTGGTGATCAAGGCCGACGTGCAGGGTTCGGTGCAGGCGCTGAGCCAGGCACTGGTCGCGCTGTCCAACGAAGACATCCGCATCAACGTGATCCACTCCGGCGTGGGCGGCATCACCGAATCGGACGCCAACTCGGCCGTTGCCTCCAAGGCCACCGTGATCGGCTTCAACGTGCGTGCGGATGCTTCGGCCCGCCGCATCATTGAATCCAACGGCGTGGACCTGCGTTACTTCTCGATCATCTATGACGTGATCGATCAGGTGAAGCAGGTGGCATCCGGCCTGCTCGGCGTGGAAATCCGCGAAGAGATCATTGGTATCGCCCAGGTCCGCGACGTGTTCCGCAGCTCCAAGTTCGGTGCCGTGGCCGGTTGCATGGTCATCGAAGGTACGGTCAAGCGCAGCAAGCCGATCCGCGTCCTGCGCGACAGCGTGGTGGTGTTCGAAGGCGAGCTGGAATCGCTGCGTCGCTTCAAGGAAAACGTCGACGAAGTCCGCAACGGTACCGAATGCGGTATCGGCGTGAAGGCTTACAACGATGTGAAGCCGGGCGACCAGATCGAGTGCTTCGAGCGTATCGAAGTGCCGCGTACCCTGTAATGTGAAACGGGGCCCGACCAACGGTCGGGCCCTACCAATCCGAACACTGAAGAGCTCCTCGTGCCGAAAACCTTCCATCGAACCGACCGTGTTTCCGCCCAGATCCGTCGTGAGCTGGGTACGCTCGTGCATAACCTCGTGCGTGTACACGGCTTGCCCTCGGTGAGCGTTTCCGACGTCGAAGTCACCCGTGACATGGCCCATGCCAAGATCTTCGTCACCGCGCTGATGCCGGAACGTTCGGCCGAAGCGATGAAAGGGCTGAAGGAGCTGGCGTGGGAGCTGCGCATGGACCTGGCCAAGGCCATGAAGCTGCGCCACGTGCCGGAGCTGCACTTCCACTACGACGATTCGGTCGACCGTGGCGAGCACATCGACAATCTCCTGCGCGACCTGCCCGACACGCTCGCGGCCGAAAAGAGCCGCAACGCCAAAGACGGCGACGACGGCGAAGACAAACCCGAATAAAAACAACGGCCCGAAAGGGCTGTTGTCCTGTATGGCACGGCCTGCGTGCCTGCACGACCAATCCCGGCGAAACACCATGACCCGAATCACCTTCCGTCGCCTGGACGGCATCCTCCTGCTCGACAAGCCCACCGGCATGAGCTCCAACGCCGCGCTGCAGGTGGCCCGCCGCCTGTTCCGCGCAGAGAAGGGCGGCCACACCGGCAGCCTGGATCCGCTGGCCACCGGCCTGCTGCCGCTGTGCTTCGGCGAAGCCACCAAGATCGCCGGCCTGCTGCTGGGCGCGGCCAAGGCCTACGACGCCGACATCGTGCTGGGCCAGACCACCGATACGGACGATTCCGACGGCAGCGTGCTGCTGGAACGCCCCGTGCCCGCGATCAGCCGCGACCAGCTCGAGGCTGCCCTGGCCCCCCTGAAGGGGCGGATACGACAGCGCGCCCCGATCTTTTCCGCGCTCAAGCAGGGCGGTGAACCGCTGTACCTGAAGGCACGCCGCGGCGAGACCATCGACGCGCCCGAACGCGATGTCGAGGTCCATGCCATCGAGGTGCTGGACCAGCAGCCGACCCGGCTGTCGCTGCGGGTGACCTGTGGTTCAGGCACCTACATCCGCAGCCTGGCCCGCGACCTGGGCGAAGCCCTGGGCTGTGGCGCACACATCGCCGGCCTGCGCCGGCTCTGGGTGGACCCGTTCCGCGACGCCCCCATGGTCACCCTCGAGACCCTGCGCGCCTTGGCGGAGCAGGGAGGCGAGCCGGCCATGGAGGCGCTGCTGCTGCCGCTGGCGGCCGGGCTGGCCGAGTATCCCCGGGTCGATCTGGATGCTGAACAGGCGCCCCGTTTCTGCGTGGGCCAGCGCCTGCGCGATCCGGCCTGGCCCCCCGGTACCGTGGCCGTGTATGGCCCGGAGGACCGGATCCAGGGGCTTGGCGAGGTCGACGAGACCGGCCGGCTATCCCCCCAGCGCCGCTTCAACCTCTGACCCGGACCCACCCGGCGCTTGTTCCGGGAGGCTGCGACCGTTACAATTTCGCGGCCTTTTCAGGCTTTCCCGCGTCTGCGGGTTCATCCTTTCGTTAACGGCGAGTCGCGCGGTACGCCAATGGGGCGTTTCTGCGGGCCACGCATCCAAGAGAAAACAGATATGTCGATCGACACCCAGAAGGTCATTGAAGACAACAAGCGCAGCGCCGCCGATACCGGCTCCCCGGAAGTGCAGGTCGCCCTGCTCACCGCCCGCATCGAGCTGCTGACCGGTCACTTCAAGGCCCACAAGAAGGATCACCACAGCCGCCGCGGTCTGCTGCAGATGGTCAACCGCCGCCGCAGCCTGCTGGACTACCTGAAGAAGAAAGACGCCGTACGTTACAAGGCCCTGATCGAAAAGCTCGGCCTGCGTCGCTAAGCAAGAATCCCGACCGCGGCGCAGGAATGCGCCGCGGTTTTGTTTTGGTAGTACCGCATCAAACGCCAGGACCGGACTTCCGGTCACCCGTCGGCGGCAAGGGTCGCCCACGGTCCATTCGAAGACAGCATTTCCCCAAGGACATCCCCCGTGGCAAAAATCACCAAAACCTTCCAGTACGGCAAGCACACCGTCACGCTTGAAACCGGCGAAATCGCCCGTCAGGCCGGTGGCGCCGTCATCGTCAAGTTCGACGACACCGTGCTGCTGGTCTCCGCCGTGGCTGCCAAGAGCGCGCGTGAGGGCCAGGACTTCTTCCCGCTGACCTGTGATTACCAGGAGAAGTTCTACGCCGGTGGCCGTATCCCGGGTGGCTTCTTCAAGCGCGAAGGCCGCGCGACCGAGAAGGAGACGCTGATCTCGCGCCTGATCGATCGTCCGATCCGTCCGCTGTTCCCGGAAGACTACAAGAACGAAGTGCAGATCATCGCCACGGTCATGTCGCTGAACCCGGACATCGACGGCGACATCGCCGCGCTGATCGGCGCCTCGGCTGCGCTGTCGCTGGCCGGCACCCCGTTCAAGGGCCCGATCGCCGCTGCCAAGGTCGGTTACAAGAACGGTGAGTACATCCTCAACCCGACCGTGACCGAACTGAAGGATTCGGAGCTGGAACTGGTTGTGGCCGGTACCTCCAACGCCGTGCTGATGGTTGAATCCGAAGCCGCGCTGCTGTCCGAAGACGTGATGCTGGGCGCCGTGACCTTCGGTCACCGCGAAATGCAGAAGGTCATCAACGCCATCAACGAGCTGACCGTGGAAGCCGGCACCAAGCCGTCGACCTGGGTGGCCCCGGCCAAGAACGACGTGCTGATCAGCGCCCTGCAGGAAGCCATCGGCCCGCGCCTGGGTGAAGCCTTCCAAGTGCGCGACAAGCTGCAGCGCCGCGACGCCATCTCGGCGATCAAGAAGGACGTGGTCGAGTCGCTGGCAGGCCGCGTGGCCGCTGAAGGCTGGAACCCGGCCGAGCTGTCGAAGGAATTCGGCGAGCTGGAATACAGCACCATGCGTAACTCGGTGCTCGACACCAAGGTCCGCATCGACGGCCGTGCGCTGGACACCGTCCGCCCGATCGCCGTCAAGACCGGCATCCTGCCGCGCGTGCACGGCTCCTCGCTGTTCACCCGTGGTGAGACCCAGGCCATCGTGACCATCACGCTGGGTACCGCCCGCGACGGCCAGGTGATCGACGCCGTGTCCGGTGAGTACAAGGATAACTTCCTGTTCCATTACAACTTCCCCCCGTACTCGGTGGGTGAGACCGGCCGCATGATGGGCCCGAAGCGTCGCGAAATCGGCCACGGCCGCCTCGCCAAGCGCGGCGTGCTGGCAGTGATGCCGTCGCTGGAAGCCTTCCCGTACACCATCCGCGTCGTCTCGGAAATCACCGAATCGAACGGTTCCTCGTCGATGGCCTCGGTCTGCGGTTCCTCGCTGGCCCTGATGGACGCCGGCGTGCCGGTGAAGTCGCCGGTGGCCGGTATCGCCATGGGCCTGGTCAAGGAAGGCGACCGCTTCGTCGTCCTGTCCGACATCCTGGGTGACGAAGACCACCTGGGCGACATGGACTTCAAGGTTGCCGGTACCGCTGAGGGCATCTCCGCCCTGCAGATGGACATCAAGATCGAAGGCATCACCGAAGAGATCATGAAGCAGGCACTGCAGCAGGCCAAGGCTGGCCGTCTGCACATCCTGGGTGAAATGGCCCACGGCCTGACCGCTCCGCGCCAGGAGCTGTCGGACTACGCGCCGCGCCTGCTGACCATCAAGATCCACCCGGACAAGATCCGCGAAGTGATCGGCAAGGGTGGTTCCACCATCCAGGCCATCACCAAGGAAACCGGCACGCAGATCGACATCCAGGACGACGGCACCATCGTCATCGCCTCGGTCAATGCCATCGCTGCGCAGGCTGCCAAGGCCCGCATCGAGCAGATCACCTCGGACGTCGAGCCGGGCCGCATCTACGAAGGCAAGGTCGCCAAGATCATGGACTTCGGTGCGTTCGTCACCATCCTGCCGGGCAAGGACGGCCTGGTCCACGTCTCGCAGATCTCCAGCGAGCGCGTTGAAAAGGTCGGCGACAAGCTGAAGGAAGGCGACGTGGTCAAGGTCAAGGTGCTGGAAGTCGACAAGCAGGGCCGCATCCGCCTGTCGATGAAGGCCGTCGAGGAAGGCGAAGGCGCCTCGGCCGAGTAATCGACCGCATAACGAGGGTAGGTGAGGACCGTTGGTCGTCACTCCTTCTGAAAAAAAACGGGCCTTCGGGCCCGTTTTTTTTGTTTGGCGCACGATCTTCGATCAGGGGGCGTCGCGAGCGTCCAGAGCCCCGCCGCGGCCGGTAGGCCCCTGTGCAAATGTCCCCCGGCCGACGCCTGGCGGCGACGGCCTCCTCCTTTACTTTGCCAGGGACCTACCGGACGCGACGTGGCATGGCTTGCGGCCCGGCGTTCGCGCCCGGCAGCCGCGTCTGCTTTGCCGCGAGGGCCCTTGTGCAGTCATTGCGTTTCCCGTCCACAGCTACAGGACGTGTCCGCTGGACAGATTCGCAGGACATCCCGCCACGACGATGCGCGCCTTGTTAACGTTGGCCCATCCTGGTCCACGGAGTTGCCATGTCCCGTCTATCTGCTTCCCTGCTGGGCGCCGCCATCGCGCTTGCGCTTCCGCTCGCCAGCCATGCCGCCCCGGCGTCGAGCGCGGTGATCGGGGCCTACTACCCGGGTGGCTCGGCTGAGCGCTACCCGGTGGCGTCCATTCCCGCCGATACGCTGACCCACTTGTTCTATGCGTTCGCCCGCATCGACGATGGCAGGTGCGTGGTGGACGACGGCGCTGCCGCGCACTTCAAGGCACTGGCCGCGCTCAAGCGCGAACACCCGCAGCTGCACACCCTGATCTCCATCGGCGGCTGGAACGCCGGCGGCTTCTCCGATGCCGCGCTAACGGCACAGAGCCGCGAACGTTTCGTGCGTTCCTGCGTGGCGATGTTCTTCGAGCAGCATCGCGGCAGTTTCGACGGCGTGGATATCGATTGGGAGTTTCCTGTCTCCGGCGGCCCGCTGGAGATCACCGACCGCCCGCAGGATCGTCGCAACATGACGCTGCTGGTGCAGGAATTCCGCCGCCAGCTCGATGCGCTGGATGGCGGCCGGGGTCCGCACCGGCTGCTGACCGCCGCGCTGCCGGCGGGTCGGGTGCAGACCGATGGCCCGTACGATCCCGCGCTCAGCTATGAGCTGAAGGAACTGGGCAAGGCGCTCGATTTCATCAACCTGATGAGCTACGACATGGGCACCGGCTTCTCCAAGGTGTCCACTTTCAACGCGCCGCTGCGCGCGGTCCCGCAGGATCCGCTTGCACCGGAACAGCGCCGCTGGAACAGCGTGGAAGGCGCGGTGCAGTACTACCGCCAGCATGGCGTACCCAACGACAAGCTGGTACTGGGCGTGCCGTTCTATGGACGCGGCTTCAAGGTCACCACCGAATCTGCCGATGGCCTGTACCAGCCTTACAGCGCCCCGTTCGATGCCGGTGACTGGCGCCGCATCCAGCAGGAATTCCTCGACAAGCCCGGCTGGCAGCGGCACTGGCACCCGGTGGCGCAGGCGCCGTGGTTGTACAACGCTGCCGACAAGGTCTTCATCAGCTACGAAGACCCGACCTCGATCGCGTTACGCGCGGACTACGCCAAGGACCAGAAGCTGCGCGGCGTGTTCACCTGGGAGCTGACCGGCGATGACGACCAGGCCAGCCTGCTGAAGGCCATGGCCGCGCCGTTCCGGCCGTAATCCGGCGCCCGGGCCGGCCGGGCCTGCACTATGCTTGCCGCCATGACGAGCGTTCAGCTGCTGGACCTGCACATCGACCGCGCCTCGCAGGAGGTGCGGCGCGGTGATGTGGTGCTGCCGGTCAGCGGGCTGAGCTGGCGGCTGCTGGACTGCCTGCTGGAGCACGGCACCGCCGTGGTCGACTTCGATACCTTGGCGCAACAGGTATGGGCACCGGCCGTGGTGGGCGAGGACGCGATCAGCCAGCGGGTGAAGCTGCTGCGCCAGGCGCTGGGCGATGACAGCCGCCAGCCGCGCTACGTGCGCTCGGTGCGGGGGCGCGGTTACCAGTTGTGCGCGCCACTGCAGGCGTGCGCAGCGGATGCGCCGATACCTGCAACGATGGCGGCGGAAGCATCAAAACGCACTTGGCACTGGCGTTGGGTGGGGCTGGCGGCTGGCGTGGCTGCCGCCGGCGTCATCGTAACCGTGGTCGCGTGGCCGGACAGTGCGCCACGCTCGCCTGCCGACCCCGTCCTGCAACGCGCCGCGTACTACGCCGGCATCGGCCAGGCCAGCAACAACGACCGCGCGATCACCCTGTACCGCCAGGCGCTGCAGATCGACCCGGATTCCAGCGCGGCCCGGCGTGGCCTGGCACGTGCACTGGCCGCCGACGCGTGTCTGTTCAATGGCAAACCGGGCAATGCGCAGGAAGCGCTGCAGCTGGCCGGGCAGGTACTGCAGGCCGCGCCTGACGATGCCGCCGCGCATGCGCTGCGCGGTTACGCGCACGACTGCCTCGGCGCGATGCCGCAGGCGATTGCCGATTACGAGCAGGCGCTGCGGCGCGACCCCGACGATGAGCGCACCCGTGCCTCGCTGGCCTACCTGCAACAGGAGCAGGGCCTTCTGGCGCTGGCGCTCAAGGCCAACCTCGCGCTGCGTGCGCCCGAGCGGATCCGCTTCCGCGACGTGCAGATCGCGCGCGAACTGGAACTGCTCGGCTTCACCGACGCGGCCGCGCGTCGCCATGCGCGCAACTTCCAGCTATACCCGGACAACGTCTTCAGCAACATCGCCTGGCCGCGTGCGCTGATGAGCATGGGCGAGCAGGACAAGGCGCGGCAGGCGCTTGACCAGGCCCTGGCACGCGGCACCCCGCATCCGCAGTTGCTGCGCCTGCAGGGCGAACTGCTGCTGATGAGCGGTGACCCGCAGGGGGCAGCGGACGCATTCAAGCGCGGCCATCTGCTGCGTCCACAGCAATCATTTGGGCGCACCCTGTCAGCCCTTAACCAGGACGGCGGCCCAGCCCCGGACTGGGTGGCCGCACGCCTGCATGAGGTGGCCGCGCAGGATGACGACGGCTGGTCGGATGCGGCCCTGGAACGCGCCCTGCTGCACCAGGCCCAGGGCGATGCAGTGGCGGCAATCGCCGACCTGCACCGCGCGGTGGACGCCGGCTTCCGTGATGCCGCGTGGCTGCGCGTCACCCCGCTGTTCGTCCCGCTGCGGCAGGCGCCCGGCTGGGAACGCCTGCTCGCCCGGATCGAGGCGGACGTGGCCGCGCAGCGTGCGCAGGTACTGGCCGCACCGTGGCGCCCGGAAGACCTGAAAGGCCTCAGCGCAACGCCGGCAACAGGAATGCGGTAAGCACCCGGCGCGACTGCGGGTGGGCGTAGCTGCGGTTGTAGGCTTTGCTGGTGACCACCGCCACCAGCTTCTTGTCCGGCATCACGAACACATAATTGCCGCCGTTGCCCGACATCGCCCACACGGTGGTTTCCTTGCCCTCCACCGGCAGCTTCAGGCCCCACCACTGGTAGCCGTAGTCGCTGCCGTCGTCGGCCTGTGCCTGCGGGCGGATCATCGCCGCGATGTAGTCGGCGGGCACCAGCTGTTTTCCCTGCCAGCGGCCGCCGGCCAGCACCAGCTCGCCCAACCGGGCCAGGTCGCGGCTGCGGTAGCGGGTGCCGCCGCCCCCCATGCCGATGCCTTCGGGCGAGCGGTTCCAGTGGCTGCGGGTAATGCCCAGCGGGCGCTCCAGGGCCTGCGCGGCATAGTCCGCCAGCGGCATCCGGGTGGCCCGTTCCAGCACCGCGCCCAGCACAAATGAATCGGCAGTGCAGTAGGCATGCGCGCGGCCGTGCGGGCTTTCTTCGGGGCGGCGCATCCACGGCGCGAAGCCCTTGACCGGCAGCGCCAGCGCAAAGTCCAGCCAGCGTTCGGTCACGTACATGCGCTCTTCGTTGCCGCTGGAAAACTGGTTCTGGTCATCGCACTCCCACAGGCTGCTCATGGTGAGCAGGTCTTCCAGCGTGGTGCCCCGCAGGCGCGGGTCCACCGGGTGGCTGGCGGTGAATGCCGGGAAGTAGTCGTAGACACGGGCCTGTACGCCCGGCAGCTGGCCGTCGCCGATGGCCGCCCCCACCAGCAGGGACGTCACGCTCTTGCTGGCCGAGCGCACGTCGTTGAGGGTTTCGGCATCGGCACCGTTGAAATAGTGCTCGTAGGCCACCGTGCCATCGACCAGCAACAGCACGCTGGTGACCTGTTTGATCTCGTCCCTGGCAACGGCCGCCTCCAGCGCAGCGAGCGGGGCAGGGTCGAGGCGCGGCGAGGCGGCCTGAGCCGCGATGGGCAGGCAGGCGGTGATGGACAGAACCAGTGCGGCGAAACGACGGGCGGGGTGGGGCATGGTGGCGCTCCTCGGAAGTGAGGTGCCACTACGCCAGCACCGCGTCTGAAGTGCTGGAAGAACGCCTGAAGAATTCTGAAAGCGGCACCCGGCCTGCATCTGGCGATGCAATCGTCGGTAGGGTCGGTTCCCGAACGACCGCCGATAGCGGCGCAACATTCGGTAACGCATGACCTCGAACGGGGCGACGCATTTCGCGCGAATCTCCGCCGCAGGTCATGCGTTACTGAACTGATCGCCGTTATCGGCGGTCGTTTGGGAACCGACCCTACCAAGGCGGGCCCCTGGGCCAGAGCTCTTACGCCCGCGTGTGCGCCCACACGCTGTTGGGGTCGCCGTTTACGGCCCGGCGCTGCGTGGCGCGTGCCATCGCGGCAAAGCCCAATGCCATCGCCAGCGCCACGCCATCCACCCAGAACAGCGGCCAGTAGCCGCGTGCGGCGCTGGACCACAGCCACAGCCCGCTCATGGCGCCGTGCACCACCGGGATCAGCGCGGTCACCGCCGCCGCCGCCCACAGCAGCTCCACCGCCGCCTTGGAGGGCGCACGCAGCGCCGCCCACAGGGCGCAGCCGCCCCAGGCCAGGAAGCAGGTCCAGCGCATGCCTGCATCGGCATGCGCCGGGGCCAGGTGCTCCAGCAGCTGGACGCTCACGAACGCCGCCGACACCGCCACGCACAACCCGATGCATACGCCTACCGTGGCCCGCGCCATGTTCACCTGCGCGCGCCCCTGGGTGGCCTGGCGGCGCTTGCGGCGCGACTCGATCCACAGCAGGTTGCCCGAATAGAACAGGAACGCCCCGCCCAGGCCGAGCACGAAGTACAGCCACGGCACCAGCCCGTTGCCGAATTCGCCGAAGTGCAGCGCATACGCTGCCGCCAGCGTGGCGTGGTTGGCATCGCGGTGCCCTGGCAGCTGGGTATGCAGCACATCGCCGGTATTGGCATCCATCGCCACCGCGCCCAGCGGACCCAGCGAGACACCGCCATCGCCGGTGATTTCGATCACCGCGTTCCTGTCACCGGCATTGGCCAGCTTCAGGTAGGCCGGCTCGAACACCGCCTGGCCCTTGTCATTGGCCACCGCGATCGCCCGCGCATGCAGCATCGCCAGGCTGCCCGCACGCACCGGCTCGTTGGCCGGCGCGCGGATCGGCGCGGTATCGGTCGCGCCCGGCAATGCCGCCAGCAGCTTGCCGTCGTAGATGAGCGGGTTGAGCGCGGCCATCTGCAGGAACATCAGGCAGAGCAGGGCGCCGGTAACCGCGAACAACAGGTGGAAGGGCAGGCTGAGCACGCCGATCACGTTGTGCGCGTCCTGCCACATCTGCTTGAAATTGCGGCCCGGGCGCAGCGCGAACAGGTCGCCCACCAGCTTGGGCAGGTGGATCACCAACCCGGACAGCAATGCCAGCCCGTACAGCAGGCTGACCACGCCCATCAGGTAGATGCCGGCCACCGGCAGGCCCAGCGTGTAGTGCAGTTCATTGACCAGTTCGGCCAACCCGGCCTGCGGCGGGGTGGGGCTGCCATCCACGTGGTCGGCCCAGGCAAACAGCCAGGTGCCCTTGGCGTCCTGCCAGTACGCGATGGACTGCGGTGTTTCCGCGCCGGGGAAGGTCATGCCCACGTGCTTTCGCGCATCGGGGTGTTTGGCCAGCACGCCATCGAGCAGCCGCTGTGCATCGTCCAGCGTCTGCGCCGGCTGGTCCATGCCCTGCGGCGACTGCCACAGCGGCAGGTCGTGGTGGAACACGGTGATGGCGCCGGCATAGAACGCCACGAACAGCGCAAAGCCGGCCACCAGGCCAACCCAGGTGTGCACGGTGGTGAAGGTACGCAGGGTGAGCGAACTGAATTTCATCGAATAGGCCTCACTGCACCCAATGGAAGTGGCGCAGCAGCCACAGCAGGCCGAAGCCGAACGCGGCGCTGGCACTCAGCCACCCCCACGCACGCGGCCCGGTGCGGAACGCGAACGCCCACAGCGCCGCCAGCATCCACAACGGAATGAAGGCGATCATGCCGGGCACGATCACCGCCTGCCACGGACCCGGCGGCAGCCAGGTGATCAAGCCGGTGACGGCCGCGGCCACGAAGAAGCCCGCCAGCAGGCCGGCCAGTGCACGTGCCCACATCAGCGCCGCGCCTCCGCATCCGGCCGCGTCCAGGCGGCAAGGTAGGGCAGCACCATCGCGGTGAGCATCCAGCCGCCCAGGGTGACGCAGAACCCGGTGGCAAAGCCGAGCTGTCCCATCCACAGCCACAGCGAGGTGGCCGCGGCCACCAGTCCGAGCTGGCGGCCCAAGCGGCCGGCCCGGCGCAGGCGCGGCCAGCGGCAGTGCGGCGAGGCGGCGTAGAAGGCCAGCGCCGAAAAGGCCGACGCAGCGCCGGCCAGCGTGCAGTACAGCAGGGCCAAGGCTTCAGCACTCAGCATGGGCAAGATGCACACGGCAGGGGCGTGCGGGCCGAAGGGGCGGCGCAGGGCATGGAAATCCTTGGAAACGAAGACGGGCCGGGCGATACGGCGACCTGCGCATGGTAATCATTGCTGTTTTCGTTCGCCACAACGCCCCGTTCAGTAGCGCCGTCCCCGGGCCGGCCGATGGCAGCATTGGGCTTCCCCGGCGGTTTGGTTTAAGATCGGGCCATCCACCTCGAGGCAACAAGGTGACCCGCGCCCAGCGCCGGTCCAGCGTGCGACATGAGCACTACCACCGCCCAGCGCTGAACGTCATGACGGCCCCTTGCCCAGGCGCCTTCATGGCGCTTTTCTTTTATCCGGCCGCGCGCCCCGGACACCCTCGACCCCGTTTCCCTGGCCTGCGCCGCAGGCCCACCAGCACAAAGCCCCAGCCATGATTGCGATCACGCTTCCCGACGGCAGCCGCCGTGAGTTCGAAAACCCCGTCAGTGTCATGGACGTCGCCCAGTCGATCGGCGCCGGCCTGGCCAAGGCCACCATCGCCGGTTCGGTGGACGGCACGCTGGTCGATGCCAGTGACGTCATCGACCATGACGCCCGCCTGCGCATCATCACCGCCAAGGACGAGGAAGGCGTGGAGATCATCCGCCACTCCTGCGCCCACCTGGTTGGCCATGCGGTCAAGCAGCTGTACCCGGACGTGAAGATGGTGATCGGCCCGGTCATCGCCGAAGGCTTCTACTACGACATCTACTCCGAGCGCCCGTTCACCCCGGACGACATGGCCGCCATCGAAAAGCGCATGGGCGAACTGATCGCGCAGGACTACGACGTGGTCAAGAAGGTCACCCCGCGCGCCGAAGTGGTGGAGATCTTCAAGGCCCGTGGCGAAGACTACAAACTGCGCCTGATCGAGGACATGCCGGCCGACATCCAGGCGATGGGCATGTACTACCACCAGGAATACGTGGACATGTGCCGCGGCCCTCACGTGCCCAACACGCGCTTCCTGAAGGCCTTCAAGCTGACCCGCATTTCCGGCGCCTACTGGCGTGGTGATGCGCAGAACGAGCAGCTGCAGCGCATCTACGGCACCGCCTGGGCCGACAAGAAGCAGCTTGAGGCGTACATCAAGCGCATCGAAGAAGCCGAAATGCGCGACCACCGCCGCATCGGCAAGCAGCAGGACCTGTTCCACCTGCAGGAAGAGGCCCCGGGCCTGGTGTTCTGGCACCCCAAGGGCTGGGCGCTGTGGCAGGTGGTCGAGCAGTACATGCGCAAGGTCTACCAGAAGAGCGGCTACGGCGAAGTGCGCTGCCCGCAGATCCTGGACGTGAGCCTGTGGAAGAAGTCCGGCCATTGGGACAACTACCAGGACAACATGTTCTTCACCGAATCGGAGAAGCGCACCTACGCGGTCAAGCCGATGAACTGCCCGGGCCATATCCAGGTGTTCAACCAGGGCCTGCACAGCTACCGCGACCTGCCGATCCGCTACGGTGAGTTCGGCTCGTGCCACCGCAACGAGCCCTCCGGCGCGCTGCACGGCATCCTGCGCGTGCGCGGCTTCACCCAGGACGACGGCCATGTGTTCTGCACCGAATCGCAGATCGAATCGGAAGTGACCGCCTTCCACCAGCAGGCGCTGGCGGTGTACCAGCACTTCGGCTTCGAGGAGATCCAGATCAAGATCGCCCTGCGCCCCGAATCGCGCCTGGGCGACGATGCCACCTGGGACAAGGCCGAAGCCTCGCTGCGGTCGGCACTGTCCAGCTGTGGCGTGGAATGGCAGGAGCTGCCGGGCGAGGGCGCCTTCTACGGCCCGAAGATCGAGTACCACCTCAAGGACGCCATCGGCCGCACCTGGCAGCTGGGCACCATGCAGGTCGATTTCATGATGCCCGGCCGCCTCGGCGCCGAGTACGTGGACGAAAACAGCCAGAAGAAGCACCCCGTCATGCTGCACCGGGCCATCGTGGGCTCCATGGAGCGCTTCCTCGGCATCCTGATCGAACACCATGCCGGCCAGTTCCCGGCCTGGCTGGCCCCGACCCAGGCGGTGGTGGCCAATATCACCGATGCCCAGGCTGAATACGTGCAGGAAGTGACGAAAACCCTTGCAGATCAAGGCTTCCGGGTAACGTCCGATTTGCGCAATGAGAAGATCGGTTATAAGATTCGCGAGCATACGCTGCAGCGGGTCCCGTACCTGCTGGTGGTGGGCGACCGTGAGAAGGAAAATGGCGCCGTAGCCGTGCGTACGCGCTCGGGCGAGGATCTGGGCAGCATGTCCGTCCAGGCGTTCGTCGAGCGGTTGCAGGCCGAACAGTCCGTGTAAGAAAGTCCCGGCCCTGCGGATGATCCGCGAGGGCCGGTTTGATTCCTCTGGGAGATTGCAATATCAGTACCCCTGACAACAAACAGAACCGCAAGAATCAGGAAATCCGGGTGCCGCGCGTACGCGTGATCGGCAGTGACGGTGAAATGATTGGCGTGTTGACGCGTGACGAAGCGCTGTCGATGGCCGAAGACGAAGGTCTGGACCTGGTCGAGATTCAGCCGCAGGCTGATCCGCCGGTGTGCAAGATCATGGACTTCGGCAAGTTCAAGTTCGAAGCGCAGAAGAAGGCCAACGAGGCCAAGAAGAAGACCAAGCAGGTCGAGATCAAGGAAGTGAAGTTCCGCCCGGTCACCGATGAAGGCGACTACCAGATCAAGCTGCGCAAGATGCGCGGTTTCCTGGAAGAGGGTGACAAGATCAAGGTGAACATCCGCTTCCGTGGTCGTGAAATGAGCCATCAGGAACTGGGTCGCGAAATGGCCAACCGGATCGAAGCCGATCTGGGCGAGGACATCGTGATCGAGTCCCGCCCGCGCCTGGAAGGCCGGCAGATGGTCATGATGATCGCGCCGAAGAAGAAATAAGGGTTCAGCGCGTAGAGCCACGCCCTGCGTGGCTTCGCGGACCCGAACCGCGCGCGGGCCCCCCCCCCGGGGGGGGGGGTGTGGGGGTTTTTAACCAACCCCCGCCC
>NZ_JASCOP010000077.1:0-19722 GCF_029959395.1 Stenotrophomonas sp. PS02300 | reverse complement strand
GCCGAGGTAGGCGGTGAGGTTGTTGACGTCGCGCAGCAGCATGCTGCGCGCGGCATTGTTGCCACCGGCACTCACCACCTGCGGGAAATCGATCACCACCGGACCATCGGGGCCCACCAGCACGTTGTACGGCGACAGATCGCCGTGGATCAGGCCGCAGCACAGCATCAGCACCACCTGGCGCACCAGGATCCGGTGGAACTCGCGGGCCTGGTCGGCCTCCAGCTCCACCTCGCCCAGGCGTGCGGCGGAGAAGCCGTCGGCATCGGTCACCAGTTCCATCACCAGCACGCCGTGGAAATACCCATGCGGCTCGGGCACGCGCACGCCGGCGTCGCGCAGCTGGTACAGCGCGTCGACCTCGGTGTTCTTCCAGGCGGTTTCCTGCTGCTTGCGGCCGTACTTGCTGGCCTTGCCCACCGCGCGCGCCTCGCGGCTGCCCCGCACCTTGCGGCCTTCCTGGTACTGCACGCGCTGCTGGAAGCTGCGCTGGGCCATGTCCTTGTACACCTTGGCGCAGCGCACGTCGTCGCCGCTGCGTACGACGTACACGGCCGCTTCCTTGCCGCTCTTGAGCGGGCGCAGTACTTCGTCGATCACGCCGTCTTCGATCAGCGCCTGCAGGCTTTCGGGGGTCTTCACGTAGTCTCGGTCAGGAGGGCGGCGCCAATGCGCCAGCCGGCAAGGGAGGGCCGGCGATTCTCGCACCTTCGCGGCGGCCGGGCCAATTGCGCACCCCATCCCGGTTCAGCCAGGCCGGCCGGGCCGGGCTCAGGGCAGGGCCTGCTCACCGCGCAGCACCGGGTAGGGATTGAGCGATTCGCCCTTCCACCACTGCTTTTCCGGGCCCAGCCGGTGGATCTCGAAATGCAGGTGCGGGGCGTCCGGGCTGGCGTTGCCGGTATGCCCGACGTAGCCGATCACGTCGCCGCGCTTGACCACCTGCTTCTCGGCCAGCCCGTCGGCGTAGCGCTGCAGGTGGGCGTAGTAGTAGCAGTAAGTGCCACCCGGCTCGAACTGGTACACGGTCAGCCCGCCGCGCTCGCTGTCGAACAGCTTCTCGATGGTGCCGTCGGCCACGGCCAGCACCGGCGTGCCCTCGGCGGCCAGGATATCGATGGCATCGTGCACCCGCCCCTGGCTGCGCGCATCGGTAAAGGTGTCCTGCAACTGCGCGGCCGTAATCCCCTGCACCGGCAACAGCAGCCCCGACGGGGCTGCGCTAGCGCCAGGCAGGGCCTGGCTGCCGGTAGAGCCAGGCACTGCCTGGCTGCTTTCGGTCACGGGCGCCGCTGCCACGGGCGCCGCCGCCAGCGGCGCGGCAACCACCGCCTCCGGCACGTCATTCCCGGACGCCAGCAACCACCACCCGGCCACGCCAATCACCACACCCAGTGCCAGCAATCGCGTCAGCATCATCAGTTACTCCTGCATCACCACGGGCACCGAGGCATCCACCGCGTCGGCCACCTGCAGCGCGTCCCAGTTGGTCATCCGCACGCAGCCGTGCGATTCGGTCTTGCCCACGTGGCCCGGTTCGGGGGTGCCGTGCAGGCCGTAATGCGGCTTGGAGATGTCGATCCAGACCGGCCCGACCGGGTTGTTCGGGCCCGGCGGCAGGGTCGCCTTGCGGTCCCCGGCCTTGGCATCCCAGAACAGCTTCGGGTTGTAGTGGAACGGCGGATCGCGCGAGATGCCCAGGATCTTCCATTCGCCGATCGGCAGCGGGTCGTGCTGGCTGCCGGAAGACACCGGGAACTGCGCGTACACCTTGCCCTGCGCGTCATACAGGCGCAGCGTCGAATCGGACTTGTCGATAACCAGCTTGGCCGCCTTGGGCAGCGCCGCCGGCGCGATGTTCGGCACCTGGATCGTGCTGCCGGCCTTGCCCAGGTCCACGCCCGGGTTGAGGGCCTGCAGCAGCTTGGGATCGGCGTGGAAACGTTCGCCGAGCGCTTCGCCCACGGAGGTGAAGCCCATCGCCTTGAGCTTGGCCTGCTCGGCGGGCTTCTTCGGAATCGGCTGGAACGGCCCAGCCACGTCTTCGGCGGTGAGGGTGTAGCTGGCCAAAGGCGGCGTACTGTCTGGCTGCAGCGCCTGCCAGGTGGCGTCGTCCAGCTCACCGGTCACCTTCAGCCCGCGCGCGGCCTGGAAGCCGGCCACCGCGCGCTTCTGGTTGGAGCCCACCACGCCGTCGATCTGGCCCGGCGAGAAATGCGCGCGGTCCAGCAGCACCTGCGCATGCAGGTCAGAGCGTGGGCCGGTGGCCACCGCGCCGTCTTCAGCGATCGGGGCGGGCAGGGTAGTGGGGGTCTGCGCCATCGCCGGCACCGCGGCAGCCAGGGCAAGGGCAAGCAGGGAAGCGGAAGCAGGCAGGCGCAGCGGCATCGAATACTCCAGGGCGGGTTCAACCCCACCATGCCGGAGCGCGCTGCACAGGCCCTGTGAAATGCCTGACGGGCAGCTGACCGGCGACGCGATGTGGTGGCGTCGCCGGTCGGGTCGGCTTTTACCTTACGTCGCGCAGTTCCCAGTGGTGGCCGGCGAGCAGGCGCAGGCGCTCCTTCAGCACATCGCTGTTGATGGTGGTGGTGACCACCAGGTTGATGCGCAAGTCCTTCTGCTCACCCGTCACGGTGGCATTCGGGTCGGTTGCACCCCACTGCGGCTCGACGGCATCGGGATCCGGCTGCTTGGCACGCCAGCGGTCGAACAGGCCGGTGGTGCGCAGCGCGGCTTCCAGCTCCCCGGCGAAGCCGCCGGCGCTCTGCGAACGGAAAGAAAGATCGGCATCGTTGCCGTGGGCCTTGGAAGGGTCCGGCAGGCTGATGAAATACTGCGACATGGTGGTCTCCGTTGAATGCGCCAAGGCTGGCAGATGCGCGGTGGAATCGGTGTGCAGAAACCGGCCGCCGGTCTGTTGGCTCAGGCGCTGAAGGTATGCGGTTCGTCCGCGAACCCGATGGTGACCGCGCCCTTGCCCACGTTGACCATGCCGGTCAGGCTCATCACCGATTCGTACACGTCCACCCCGTGCGCTTTGCAGGTCTCGCGCAGGCTGGCATAGCCCGGCAGCGCCTGCAGGTCGGCCAGTTCGCCGCCGTAGCTCACGCACACCGTGGGCGTCATCAGGCCGCCCTTGACCCGCTGGCCGACGAAATCGAACAGCTTCTGCACCGCGTTGTCGAAGCCCTTGATCTTGGCCACCGGGCCGGTGGTGCCGCGATACCCGTGCAGCACCGGCTTGATGTCCAGCGCGCTGCCCAGCGCCGCGCTGATCAGGCCCACGCTGCGGTCGCCCTTGTGGCGGGCGCGGGCGCGCATGTAGTACAGGTCGCGGGTGACCATGTAGCCGTGCACGTTCAAGGCCAGCTGCTCCAGCCGCTCGCGGATCTGCTGCACACCGGCGCCGCTGTCACGCAGGCGCACCGCTTCCACCGCCGTCACGCCTTGGGCGGCGAACAGGTTCTGGGTATCCAGCACGCGCAGCGCGAACGGCGAGTTGTAACCCGCCGCCTGGCGCACCGGCTTGTAGTCGTTGAGGATCGCGAAGCTGGCCTGCATCGCGTTGTCGTGGATCGGGCTGCGGGTCTTGGTGATCGTCATGCAGAACACATGGTCGTAATCGATCACCAGCTTGCCCAGGAACAGATCGCGGATCTGCACCACGCTGAAGGGAATTGTTTCGGCCTCGGCGCCGTGCTCGGCCACGTGGGCGTGCAGGAAACTCAGGGTGGCCTGTTCGTCGCGGTGGTCGGCCAGCACGGCCTCGCCAATCCGGACGGTGATGGGCAGCAGCACGATGTTGTGCTGCTGGATGAAGTCCTGCGGTAGATCACAGGCAGAGTCGACCACGATTCCGATGCGCATCCTGTTTGCCCCCTCCAGGCAGGGTGTCCGTTCGAAAGTGTGAAAGCTATCTCAAAACGCGTCCGGTTGCCTGACCACGCCGGTCAGCTTGGCCGGCTGCGCTCCACCGCCACCGGCAGCGTGTCGATCCGCTGCCATTCCGGCTGCTGCAGCAGGCCCGGGTCGGCCAGAACTGCCGCCATCAACGCGTGGCTCTCGTTGCCCCAGAACAGCTCGCCGTCAATGGACAGGGTAGGCACCCCGAACACCCCGGCGGCGATGGCCGCCTCGGTGTTCTGGCGCAGCTGTTCCTTGACCGACGGTGCCGATACGGCGGCAACGACATCGCCCACGTCCAGCATCGCCGCCGGCAGGGCCAGTGCTTGGGGAGTATCGGCCGCGCGCCCGTCGCGCCAGATCCAGTTGAACAGGATGTCCACCGATGCCGGCGAGGCGTCCGCCGCCAGGCACAGGCGCAGGGCGGCCAGCGGGTTGAAGGGGTGGCCGGGCGGGAAGCGCAGCGGCACGCCCTGCTGCTGCGCCTGCCACAGCACCTGGCGGTAGGTGAAGCGGCGCTTGGCCGGGATCTCGGCCGGGCCCAGGTTGCCCAGGTGGTGCAGCACCGCGCCCAGCGCGATCGGCACCGGGGTGATGCGGTCGAACTGCGGCAGCGTTCTCAGCTGCTGCCAGTGCAGGTAGGCGAACGGCGAGACGAAGTCGAAGTACCAGCGCAGGGTCATGGCGTTCCTTGGCGGCGGTGCAGCCAGGCAGGGCCTGGCGCTACGGGTGTATAGGGGGACCTTAGCGCGAATAGGCCCTGGGTTCGCGGGTGGCCGGGGCGGCGTAGCGGTCGCGCAGCTCGGTCTGGCGCGAACGCATCGGCATGGCGCGGCCGCCCAGCCAGACCTGCTCGGCGTAGTGGCCCACGTCCAGCGGGTCGCCCTCCCACAGCACCAGGTCGGCCAGCTTGCCCGGTTCGATGCTGCCGAGCTTATCGCCCACGCCCAGCACCTGCGCCGGCACCCGGGTCAGCCCGGCCAAGCCGTCCTGCCAGGGCAGCCCGTTGGCCACGGCATTGCCGGCCAGCTGGCGCATCTTGCGGGCGTTGTGCGAGGCATCGTCGCGCTGGGCGAAGCTGACCTGCACCCCGGCCGCATGCAGGCGTGCGGCGTTTTCCAAGGTCGCGCCGAGCTGGTCGAAGCTGGTGGGCAGGTTGCCCAGCGCGTCCACGAACACCGGCACCTTCGCCTGGGCCAGCAGCGGCGCCACCCGCCACGCCTCGGCACCGCCGGCAATGGCGATGCTCACTTTCTCGCGCGCCGCCCAGCGCAGCAGCTGGCGGATGTCCGCCGCGCGGTCCACCTCCACCACCAGCCGCCCCTGGCCGGCCAGGTAGCGGGCCAGCGTGGCGCGGCCGGCGGGGGTAAGCAGAGCATGCGGCGAATCGACCGGCACCCGGCCGCGCGCCTCACTCACCATCTGCTCCAGCAGCATCCACTGCGCCGCTCGCGAGCTGCCGGTGAGTTCGGCACCGGACGAACCGAGCCGGATGAACAACGCGCGCGGACCGATCGGGTCGGCGCTGCCATCCAGCCGCATCACTCCGCCCTGGCCGGCAATGAAGCTGCCGTCGGTGTTGGCCCCCAAGGCGGTGAAGCCGATGCCGTCGAGGCGCGCAACCGGGATCAGCACCGAGGCCGGGTTGTAGGCCAGGGTCACGTCGAACTCCGGGCGCATCGGCTGGTCCTGCAGCTTCAACCCGCTGTCCACCGTGGTGGATTCGCCGGACACTTCATCGATGCCGATATCGGTGATGCCGCCGAAGAACGCCGGGGTCAGCGG
Organism: Stenotrophomonas sp. PS02300; assembly: GCF_029959395.1. NCBI lineage: Bacteria > Pseudomonadati > Pseudomonadota > Gammaproteobacteria > Lysobacterales > Lysobacteraceae > Stenotrophomonas > Stenotrophomonas sp. PS02300. Next base: position 14,031 of record NZ_JASCOP010000077.1, on the reverse strand, counting down.
GCGGCCATTGGCCTCCACCACCGTGGCGCCGGCCGGCGTGGCCAGGCCGGTACCCACGGCGCGGATCACGCCGCCCTGGACCAGCACATCGGCGTGGTCCAGGCTGCCGCGCGCGCTGGCGGTGTGCACCGTGGCATTGCGGATCAGCAGGTCCTGCGCCCAACTGGCGGGCGCTGCGCCAAGCAGTGCCAGCACCAGCAGGCTGCGCTGCAGTACGCGGCGGGCGCTCATGGGCGTGCCTCCTGGCCCAGCATGAAGTCCGACAGCGGCTGCCGGCCCACGTCCTGGCGATCGTAGACCTGGTGACCGTCGATATAGACCTTCTCGGCCAGCGCGTAGGAACTGAAGGGGCTGCCGTTCCACACCACCACATCGCCCATCTTGCCCACCTCCAGGCTGCCGGTCTGCTTCTCCACGCCCAGCGAGCGCGCGGCATTGGAAGTCAGCCAGCCGATGGCGCGTTCGGGTGCGATCTGCATGCCGGCACGGCGCGCATTGGCAATTACCTTGGCCGCTTCCTGGTTGAGCCGCTGGATGCCTTCGGGCGAATCCGAATGCACGATCGCGCAGCTGTTGGCCGGGCGGTCCACCAGCGCGATGTTTTCCTGGATGCCGTCGAAGGCTTCCATCTTGAAGCCCCACCAGTCGGCCCACAGCGCACCGCAGACGCCTTCGGCGGCCAGCCGGTCGGCCAGCTTGTAGGCCTCCACGCCGTGGTGGAACGCGGCGATCTTGAAACCGAATTCCTTGGACAGGTCCAGCATCGTGGCCATCTCATCGGCGCGGTAGCAGTGGATGTGCACGCGGATGTCGCCGTCGATGGCGCCGGCCAGCGTGTCCAGCTTCAGGTCGCGCTTGCCGCCGGTATCGCCGGCGCTGTCGCCCTTGTCGCTGCCGCCGAACCAGCGCTTCTTCTTGACCTTCTTCGGGGCGTTCTTGGCCAGGTATTCGCTGGCGTCGATGAAGGCGGCGCGGTAGCCGGCCACGTTGCCCATGCGCGTACCCGGCGCCACGCCCTTGCCACCGCCATAGACGCGCTTGGGGTTCTCGCCGCAGGCCATCTTCAGGCCCCACGGCGCACCGGGGAACTTCATTGCCTGGTAGGTGGTGGCGGGAACGTTCTTCAACGTCACCCCGCGCCCGCCGACCAGGTTGGCCGAGCCGGGCAGCACCTGCATCGAGGTCACTCCGCCTGCCAGGGCGGCGGCAAAGCCCGGGTCCTGCGGCCAGACCGAATGCTCGGCCCAGACGTTGGCGGTGACCGGTGCGGTCATTTCATTGCCATCCGCATGCGCGCTTACGCCCGGGCTGGGGTACACGCCCAGGTGCGAATGCACGTCGATGATGCCGGGGGTCACCCACTTGCCGGTGCCATCGACCTGCACCGCGTTGGCCGGTGCCTCCAGCGCGCTGCCCAGCGCGGCGATGCGTCCATCGCGCAGCAGCAGGTCGGTCTGTTCCAGGCGCACGCCGGTGCCGGTGAGCACGGTGGCATTGCGGATCAGCACCGGGGCCGAGGCGATCGGCGCATAGGTGCTGGGGTAGGGGTCCTGGGTGAAGCGCGACGCCGCCGGCGCCGAAGGCGCAACCAAGCCGAACAGCGCCAGGCCCAGCCCGGCGGTCAATCGTGTACGCATGTCATCCCCGATGCGGCGTGAAAGATCCCCCGCGACGCTAGCCGCTGGCCGGCGCGTTGCCAAGTGGCCAAGTGCATGCCACGTCCGTTGCCGGCTTGCTTATTCGTTGATCCGCAGGACAATTGCCGCATTGAACGGGATGCCACGTCGAGCCGCGCCATGAAGAACAAACAGGAAATCGTCGAAAACTGGCTGCCGCGCTACACCGGCGTGGCACTGGACCAGTTCGGCCCGCACGTACTGCTGACCAACTTCGGTGGCTACCTGCATGTGTTTTCCCAGCTCACCGGCGCGCCGGTGCAGGGCCTGGACCGGCCGATGGCCAGCGTCACCAGCGATGGCATCACCCTGATCAACTTCGGCATGGGCAGCCCCAACGCGGCCATCGTGATGGACCTGCTGTCGGCGGTGATGCCCAAGGCCGTGCTGTTCCTGGGCAAGTGCGGCGGGCTCAAGCGCAAGAACCAGCTGGGCGACCTGATCCTTCCCATTGCGGCGATCCGCGGCGAGGGCACCTCCAGCGACTACCTGCCGCCGGAAGTGCCCGCGCTGCCGGCGTTCGCGCTGCAGCGTGCGGTCTCCACCACGATCCGCGACCTCGGTCACGATTACTGGACCGGCACCGTCTACACCACCAACCGGCGGGTCTGGGAACACGACGAGGCGTTCAAGGAAAAGCTGCGGCTGATGCGCTGCATGGCCATCGACATGGAAACGGCCACCCTGTTCGCGGCCGGCTTCGCCAACCACATCCCGATCGGCGCCCTGCTGCTGGTGTCCGACCAGCCGATGATCCCCGATGGGGTCAAAACCGAGGCGTCCGATGCCAAGGTCAGCTCCCAGTTCGTTGAAAACCATATCCAGATAGGTATCGAGGCGCTTAAGCTTATACGGCGCAACGGCAAGTCGGTCCGCCACCTGCGCTTTGACGAATGATGGCAATGGCATGGGTGGGCGCCTGGAAGGCGCGCCGCCCGCAGGGGTAGTGAATGGACGTGGCGGCACAAGTAGTGGAATTCTGGCGCAACGCGGGACCGCAGCAGTGGTTCGCGCGCGATGACGCGTTCGATGCGCGTTTCCGCGAGGCATTCCTGGACGAACACTTCGCCGCCGCCCGGCGCGCGCGCGAGCATTGGCTGGAAACGGCCGATGGCGCGCTGGCGCTGATGATCCTGCTCGACCAGTTCCCGCGCAACTGCTTCCGCGACACCGCCCATTCCTACGCCACCGACGGCCTGGCCCGCCACTACGCCATGCGCGCGGTGGAAGAAGGCCTGGACCTGCAGCTGGTGCCCAAGCTGCGTGCCTTCATCTACCTGCCGTTCGAGCATTCCGAAGACCCGCAGGACCAGGAACGTTCGGTGGCCATGTTCGACGTGCTGGGCGACAAGGAATACCTGCAGTACGCCGAACTGCACCGCGACATCATCCGTCGCTTTGGTCGCTTCCCGCACCGCAATGCGGTACTGGGGCGGATGCCAACGCCGGAAGAGTTGGACTATCTTGCCGAAGGCGGCTTCGCCGGCTAAAAAAAACGCCGGCAATGCCGGCGTTTTTTTCATCCATCGCAGTTCAACCTGCGATCAATACTTCGGCACGCTGTTGTCCACCGCATCCGACCAGGCATCGATGCCGCCGGTGATGTTGTAGACCTTGCTGAAGCCCAGCGCACGGAACTGCTCGGCCGCCTGCGCGCTGCGGCCACCGTGGTGGCACAGGAACGCCAGCGGGGTGTCCTTCGGCAGGGCTTCCAGGCGGGCGCGGTTGTCGCCGTCGAAGGTTTCGAACGTGCCCTCGATCGCGGCAATCGCACGCTCATCGGCCGGGCGCACATCCACCACGGTCAGGGTGCCGGCGCGGCGCTGGTCGTCGGCGTCGCGAACGGCCAGTTCCTGCACGGCCTTCGGCGCGTTCGGGTTGTCGATGGCCAGGCCCTTGCCACGGATGTCGTCCACCCAATCAATGGTGATGCCATCGGCGCGGCGCGCGCTGGCCAGGTCGAACTGCACGCGCAGGCCGTTGGATTCGGCGGCAATGGCGTTGTCGTCGTGCGGGGCCAGCTGGAAGTTCGGCTGGAAGCTGGCATCGATGCTCAGCTGCAGCGAGGCACCCGGTGCATCGGCCAGCGCACCGCGCAGCATTTCCACCGCGGCCGGGGTCACGGTGATGCTCGGCGGGGTGCGGTCCGGCGCGGCCAGGCCCAGCACGCTGCTCAGCTCACCGCTGCCGGCCATCTGCAGGATGATGTCGCTGCCGCCGACCAGTTCGCTGTCGATGTACAGCTGCGGGATGGTCGGCCAGTCGCCGTAGGCCTTGATGCCTTCGCGGATTTCCGGGTCGGCCAGCACGTTGACATGGGCGAACTCCACGCCCAGGTCCTGCAGCGCGCCCACGGCCTTGGCCGAGAACCCGCACTGCGGCATGGTCGGCTGGCCCTTCATGAACAGCACGACGCGGTTGGCGGTAAGGATGGATTCGATGCGCGAACGCAGGGCGGGATCAAGGGACATGGTGGTCGGGTCCGGAGTTTCGAACCGTACATTCTACGCGGCATGGCATCATGGGGCATGACCGTACCGGAAACGTTGCATCGCATTCCCCGCCGCCCGTGGCGCTGGCTGCCCTGGCTGCTGCTGTCCCAGCTGGCGGTGGTGCTGGCCTGGTGGGCCTGGGGCTGGGCCATCGGGCTGCCGTTGATGGTGGCCTCGCACGCCCTCTTCCTGGTGCCGGTATTCCTGCCCAACAGCCGCTTCTACGCCCCGGTGCTGAGCCACCTGCCGGCCCCGGCTGAACAGGTCTGGCTGACGATTGATGACGGCCCCTCGGAAGAGACCCCGGCCCTGTTGGACCTGCTGGACCGCTACCAGGCGAAGGCCACCTTCTTCATGGTCGGCGAGCGCGCCGCTGCCCGGCCGGCGCTGGTGCGCCAGGTGCTGGCCCGGGGCCACGACCTGGGCAACCACAGCCACCGCCACCCGCAGACCCGCTTCTGGCGGCTCGGCCCGGCGACCATGGCCGACGAGATCGCGCAGTGCCAGCAGGCCCTGACCGACATTGCCGGCACCCCGCCGCGCTGGTACCGCTCGGTGGTGGGCATGACCAACCCGTTCGTGGCCCCCGCGCTGAAGCGCTGGGGCCTGACCCGGGTCGGCTGGAGCGCACGCGGTTTCGACGGCGTGGACTGCCAGCCGCAGGTCGTGGTCGACCGCATCGTCGCCCGGCTGCGCCCCGGCGCGATCGTGCTGCTGCACGAAGGCGCCGCCCACGGCCACAACCTCGGGATCATCGAAGCGGTGCTGCAGGCCATCCAGGCCCGTGGCCTCAGTGCGGCGTTGCCTCTGCCTCCGCTGTCGGATGCGCATCCACCCATTGCTGGTGGATCCAGCTCCCCAGCGACGCCTGCGCCCACAACAACGTGATCGACAGCCCCAGCGCCAGCACGCCGGTCACCCGGCGGCGCGGGTGCTGCAGCGCGCTGCCGATGCCCAGCAGCAGGCCCACCACCGTGACGCCCAGCGCCACGAACAGCATCACCAGCACCGCCACCGGCACCTCGTGCATGCCCGCATAGCGGGGCAGGTGGGCCACATGCGCGGTCACCGCGAACAGCACCAGCGCTACCAGGCTCACCACCAGCGCGGCGATACCCAGCGCGGAATGGCGCGGGCGCGGAGTGTTCATGCCGGCTGCCCGCGTACGGCGGTTACCAGCCAGTTGTTGAACGGCGTATTGCCGTACAGCGGCGTCATTTTCAGCTGCAGGCCGGCGGCCTCCAGCGGTGCGCGCACACTGGCCGCATCCGGGTAGTGCCGGGGCCGCGTGCCCATCCAGCCGACCAGGTGCGCCAGCATGTCGGTGATCCGCGTGGTGCGGTCGCGCCCGCTGTTGTCGGCCAGCGTGGTGCGGATCACCAGCCGCCCGCCGGGTGCGACCCGTGCCGCCGCATCGCGCAACAGCACTGGCTGCGCGTCGGCCGGCAGGTACTGCAGCACGTCCAGCAGCGCTACGCTGCCGTGGTGGTCGGGCAGGGCGGCGCTGGCATCCACGCAGTCGAAGCGCGCATCGAGCAGCGCCGCGCGCGCACCTGCACGTTTCGCGCGGGCAATCTTGTCCGCGTCGATATCCACGCCAAGGTAGGGCTGGGTGCGCTGGTTCTGTCGCAGCACATGGGCCAGCAACCCCAGCCCGCAGCCGATATCCAGCAGCGGCAGCGAACACTGCGCGAGCGCGCCGAGCACGCCCGGATACAGCGGGTCGCTGCCGAGCTTGCCGCGGCTGTAGTAGTAATCGCGGCGGTTGCCGAAGCGCTGCGCCGGCATGAAGGCATCGGCGATGCGGTGGGCCTGTTCCCTGGCCAGTGGTAATGCGTCCGTGCTCAGCGTGCTGCCTCGTCATCCAGGTGGGCGCGAACGACCGGGAAGGCCCGGCGCGTCCATTCGGTATACATCGCCGCCGACGGGTGCAGGCCATCGTCGACCAGCATGCCAGGTTCCGCACCGCGTTCGCGGCTGATCGCGGTGATGTCCACGAACGCCACCGCGTGCTCGGCACAGATCGCCTGCGCGGCGGCGTTGTAGGCATCCAGCTCGCGTGCGATCTGCGCCGGGTCGCGCTTGTTCTCGCGGGCGAACGGGGTCACGCCCCAGTCCGGAATGGACAGCACCAGCACCCGCCGGCGCTGCTGCCCGGCAAAGCCGAGCGCGCGCTGCAGCAGGGCGGTGAAGCGCGGGCGGTACTCTTCCACGCTGCGGCCGCGGTACTGGTCGTTGACCCCGATCAGCAGGCTCACCAGGCCAAACGGCCCCTTGGGCGCGGCGGCATCGATGCCCGCATCCAGCTCGTCGGTGGTCCAGCCGGTGGTGGCGATGATCTGCGGTTCGGCCACTACGTGGCCGGCTTCCTGCAGCGCCGTGGCCAGCTGCACCGGCCAGCGCCCGGCCGGGGCCACGCCTTCACCGATGGTGTAGGAATCGCCCAGGGCCAGGTAGGACAGCGCCACCTCAGGCCACCGCGCTGCGCGGCTTGAGCGGCACCACCTTGGTGTTGGCCTCGGCGCGGCGGGCCAGCGCCCGGTCGATGCGTGCGAACACATCGCGCATCACCTCGGCCTCCGGCAGCAGCGTCACCCGGAAATGGTGGCGGTAGGGCACGTTGAAGCTCGACCCCGGTACCACCAGCACGCCTTCCTCGTTCATCAGTTCCAGCGCGAAATCGTGGTCGTCGAAGCTGCGCGCGGCCGCGCCCACCACGGCCGGGAACGCGTACAGCGCACCGGCCGGCGCCACCAGCGACAGGTGCTCGCTGGCATTGCAGGCCTCGATCACCGCGCGGCGGGTTTCATACAGGCGGCCACCGGGGGCGCACAGCGCCGACACCGTGTCCGGGCCGTTCACCGCCGCATCGATGGCGTACTGGCCCGGCACGTTGGCGCACAGGCGCAACGCGCTGAGCAGGTCCATCGCGGCGCGGAACTCGCCCAGCCGTTCGGCCGCACCGGACAGCATCGCCCAGCCCACGCGCCAGCCGCAGGCGCGGTGCACCTTGCTCAGGCCGCTGAAGGTGATGCACGGATGTTCGCCGGCCAGCGGGGCCACCGGCTGGAACTGCGCGTCGTCGTACAGGATCTGGTCGTAGATCTCATCGACCATCAGCAGCAGGTTGTGCTTGGCGGCGATGGCCACGATGCGCTCCAGCAGCTCGCGCGAATAGCTGGCGCCGCTGGGATTGTTCGGGTTGATCAGCACGATGGCGCGGGTGCGCGAAGACACCAGTGTCTCGATCTCCACCGGGTCCGGCTGGAAGCCGTTTTCCGGTGCGCAGCGGTAGTACACCGGGCGGCCGTCGTTGAGGATGGTCGCCGCCGACCACAGCGGGTAGTCGGGCGAGGGCACCAGCACTTCGTCGCCGGGGTTGAGCAGGGCGCGCAGCGACAGGTCGATCAGCTCGCTGACGCCATTGCCGATGAACACCCGGTCCGGGTGCGCATCCGGCGCGCCACGCCGGGCATACGCGGCGGCAATGGCCTCGCGTGCCTCCGGCAGGCCCTGCTGGTGGGTGTAGGGATCGGTGCGGCCCATGTCATCGGCAATGGCGCGCTGCAGGTGTTCCGGCGCACGGAACCCGAAGTTGCCGGGGTTGCCGATGTTCAGCTTGATCAGCTTGCGCCCCTGGGCCTCCAGCTCACGCGCTCGCCGCGCCAGTTCGCCCCGGATCTCGTAGCGGACTTCGGACAGGCGCTCGCGGGTGGCAAGCGGCTTCAGCGGGGGCGTGGACATGACTGGGCCGTGGTTCGGGCATGGAAATCGCATACTAGCGGAAATGCTGCGTTGCAGGGCAAGGCTTCCCGGGCAAATTCCCAGTATTGGCGGGCAGTTGCCGCCGATGCCTCTAGAATGGGCGCATGAGCGAACCGATCGACTACCGCGCCCTGCAGACCATGGGCTGGCCCTGGGCAGGCGCCCCCGAACTGCCTGCCTGGCAGGCCCTGTTCGAGCAGTACCCCCAGGCCCGCCCGGGCCGGGTGGTGGAACAGCACCGTACGGGCTACGTGGTGGCCGATGCCCCGGGCGCGGCGATCAAGACCGAATCCCCCGCCGAATGGCAGCGCCCGCGCTTCCCCAGCCACGAACGCGCGGCCGTGGGCGACTGGGTGCTGCTGGACGGCATCCTGATCGTGGCCCTGCTGCCGCGGCGCACCGCGATCAAGCGCGGTGCGGCCGGCGAGCATTACCACCAGCAGGTGATCGCGGCCAACATCGATACCGTGTTCATCGTCTGCGGGCTGGATTCGGACTTCAACCCGCGCCGGATCGAGCGTTACCTGATGCTGGTGGGCGGTGGCGGCGCGCAGCCGGTGGTGGTGCTGACCAAGGCCGACCAGACCGAATACAGCGAAGACGCCCTGGCCGTGCTCGAAGAACTGGCCGCGCAGGACATCCCGCTGCTGGCCATCAATGGGCGCGACCCGGCCAGTGCCAGCGCGCTGCTGCCGTGGCTCGGCGCCGGGCAGACCGTGGTCCTGGTCGGTTCCTCCGGCGCCGGCAAGTCGACCCTGACCAACACGCTGCTCGGCTACGAGCTGATGAAGACCGCCGAAGTGCGGGGCAACGATTCCAAGGGTCGCCACACCACCACCCACCGCGCGCTGATTCCGATGCCGTCGGGCGCCTGCCTGATCGACACTCCCGGCATGCGTGAGCTCAAGCCGACCGGCGAAGAAGCGCTGGGCGAAGTGGGGTTCGCCGACGTGGAAGCGCTGGCCGCACAGTGCCGCTTCCGCGATTGCGCCCACCAGCGTGAGCCGGGGTGTGCGGTGCGCGCGGCGATCGATTCCGGTGAGCTGGATGAAGAGCGGCTGCTCAACTACTTCAAGCTGAAGGAAGAAGTGGCCGCCGCGGCTGCCAAGCTGGCCGTGCGCCAAGCCCAGCAGGCGCTGGAGCGCAAGCACGTGAGCAAGGGTGCGCAGTGGCGCCCGCCGGGCAAAAAGCGCTGAGGCGCACCTCCGCGCCTCGATTACCGGCCTCTGCCCCGGAACAGCAGGTTGTACTGAAGCCGGCGCGTGGCCCGCGCGGTCATGCGCTGGGCGTCCGGATGCTGGGCGTTGATGAGAACAATGGTCTCTTCGGGCGCGATCACCGACGGTAGTTCGATGATCGCGTGAGCGCCCGCGCTGTACCACGCAGATCCCGTGTTCACCGAGATCATGCCGTGTGGAATGGCGTCCCAACCTATCGGCAGCGTGGCTGCAGACGTGACAAGACGCGCCGCCCATACATCATCCGGTACGTCGATCTCGATCACGTACTTGTTCAGCGGCAGGCCGTTGTCATCGATATGCGCGGCGGTCTCCAGGACCGCCATGGCGAGAGTGGGGGCCGCATACACCACCTTCTCGCCAGGCCGGTTCCAGCGGCCAGGCGAACAGGCGGCGCCGGTGCCACTGATGTCGTCGGGCGCCCACGCAGGCCCTGTCGAGCCAATGCGGGCCAGCTTCATTGATAGGCGCCGCTCTGGATGGCCCCCAGCACCCGCATCACCGACGCACGGCCGGTGGGCGTATCCATCACGTCAGCCGGTGCCAGGCCGCCCAATGCAGGCTGCGGCCGCTGGATCCATTCGCCGACCCACTTCTCCACGTCGAAGCCACGCGCCTGTTCGTTGTCGCGCTCGGCCGCGAGCATGTCTTCCACGCGGTTGATCAATTCCATCAACCCCACGACGGACTGCCCGGTGGTGCCGGCGAACAGGGACCTGTCCCGCATCTTCTTGGTAAAGGTGGCTTTGGGAATGCGCACGAAGCTTTGGAATTCGGTACTGCTGTCGAATATCCCATCGATCAGGCCCTTCACCACTTGGTAGGGCACGCCTTCGCGTTCGATCTGCACGCGCTCGGCAAGCGGTGCGGTGCGCAGCAAGGCCCTGAACGAATCCAGCTTCACCGGCAGTTTGAATTTCACCGTTGTCGCATCGCGCACGACCTGCGCAGAACGGGGGTTCTCCAAGGGGCCCATGGCGTACGACTCGACCTTGGGCGACGCGGGGGCGCGCTTGCTGGGTGCGGGCATCGTCCTATCCTCTGGCTACTCTTGTTCCAACTATAGGCTACTAGTATCCCGCCCGCACCCGGTTGCCAACCCCTCGGTTGACCCTGCTAATGTCCGCTTCATGAGCATCGCTCCTCACCGCCCGCCGATGACCGTGGATCGGGATGTGGCCCACCACACCGAGCTGGACGCCCGGCTGGTGGAGGCCGTGGGGGGCCTCCGGTTGCTGGGCCTGACCAGCTGGCCGGCCGCCCTGCAGGCCCCGTTCCTGGCCAGCGTGGCGCGTGGCCAGCCGGTGCTGCCGGTGCTGGACTACCCGAAACTTGATTTCGCCGACACCCGCCGCGAACTGGCCGCGATCAGCGCCCAGTGCGATGCCGACCACCCGATCGGCCTGTACATCCGCCGCTCCGCCCACAGCTGGGACCTGGCCGCCGGCCTGCTCGAGTCGCTGGGCACCGCTGCCGTGGACCGTTACTCGGTGGAGCTGTTCGGCTCGCCCGAGCAGCCGCTGCCGGGCAACGGCCCCAGCACCCGCGAAGCGGCCCGCCACTTCATCCAGATCGCGCAGGAACTGGACCACGAACTGCTCGCCCCCGAAGAGCAGGTGCCGGTCTCGGCCACTGCATTGCAGCTGCAGCTGCAGAGCGACCTGGATGCGTTCTTTGAATCGCGCATCATCAGCGTGCAGCTGGATCCGGAGCTGATCTCCAAGGCCGCCGCCGGCCCCACCCGCATCCGCCTGCGCACCAGTGCGCGCTTCAGCGCCTACGACCGCGCGCAGCTGTTCCACCATGAAGCGCTGGTGCATTCGCTCACCGCGCTCAACGGCCGCGAACAGCCGCACCTGCCCAGCCTGGCCTTGTCTTCGCCGCGGGTGACCGCCACCCAGGAAGGGTTGGCCACGTTCGCCGAACAGATCACCGGCAGCATCGACATCGAGCGGCTCAAACGCATCAGCCTGCGCACCGAAGCCATCGCGATGGCACGCGAAGGGGCGGACTTCATCCAGGTGTTCCGCTACTTCTGCGATGCCGGGCAGAACAACGAAGAGAGCTTCGCCTCGGCCCAGCGCGTGTTCCGTGGCGTGCCCGCCACCGGCGGTGCGGCCTTCACCAAGGACACCGTGTACCTGCGCGGGCTGGTGTCGGTGCACACCTTCTTCCGCCACATGCTGGCCGAAGACCGCCTGCAGAACTGCCGCTGGTTGTTCGCCGGCAAAATGTCGCTGACCGATGCGGTGGATTTCGCGCCGCTGTTCGAAGAAGGCATCCTGCGCCCCCCGCGCTGGTTGCCGCACTGGGTCAGCCGCGCCAACGGGCTGGCCGGCATGCTGGCGTTCTCCCTGTTCGCCAACCGCATTCGCATGGATCAACTTGCGGCCGAATGATCGGCGGCGCGTTTCATGCGCCGCGTCGCATTTTGAATGGGCACGCGCCAAAGCGTAAGAATCCTTTCATGTTGCGTCCCCAAGATGGCCGCGCACCTGCACCACGCAGGCACCTCCATCACGCAACGGACCCCCATGCTCAACCGACCCCTGACGATCGCCGTGGCGATCGCGCTGTGCGCTGCCAATGCACATGCCGCCGACGTGGACACCACCCTCGACGCCAGCGGCGCGCCCAGCGCCCGCACCCTGGACGCCGTGTCGGTGATCGGCCAGGGCGAAACCCGCCAGGTGCAGCGCATCACCGCCGTGGACAAGCAGGTACTGCCGCCGGGCACCAGCGCGCAGAAGATCCTTGACCGCTTGCCGGGTGTGTCGGTGCAGTCCAACGATGCCTTCGGCGCCAACGAGGAATCGCAGACCATCAGCCTGCGCGGCTTCGACAAGAGCCGCCTGGGCTATACGCTCGATGGCATTCCGCTGGGCGACAACAGCTACGGCAACTACAACGGGCTGAGCATCGCGCGTGCGCTGATCGCCGAAAACCTGGCCGGCGCCGAGCTGTCGCAGGGCATCGGCTCTCTGGGCGTGGCCTCCACCAGCAACCTTGGCGGCACCATCCAGTACTTCTCGCAGGACCCGTCCACCGAATTCGGCGGCCGTGCCAGCGTCACCGTGGGCGACGACAACCAGCGCCGTGGCTTCCTGCGCGTGGACACCGGCGACCTCAACGGCTTCTCGGCCTATGTTTCCGGCGTGCACCAGGACGCGGACATGTGGGCCGAACCGAACCAGAACCAGACCACCCGGCAGTTCAATGCCAAGGCGGTGTGGAACGTGGGTGACCATCGCTTTGGCGCGTTCGCCGCCACCTCGCGGGTGAGCCAGGCCAACTACGCCTATCTGTCCAAGAGCATGCTCGAGCGCGGCCTGGGCTGGGACTGGAACATCTACGCGCCGGATTGGGATCGCGCCCTGGCCGCCGCCTACTGCGCGCCGGCCACCTACAACGCACAGCGCTGCGCCTTCAGCGGTGGCGTCAACAGCATCGACGATGCGTACTACCAGAGCCGCGCGCTGCGCGATGACAACCTGTACTCGCTGGATGCGGATCTGGCATTGGGCGACAGCGCCCGCCTGAAGCTGCTTGCCTACCACCATGAGAACCGCGGCCAGGGCCACTGGTGGGCACCGGGGCAGGCGTCCAATCCGGGCACCCCCCAGGCGCTGCCGATCTCCATCCGCAGCACCAACTACACCATCAACCGCCAGGGCATCACCGCTGCGCTGAGCTGGCAGCTGGGCCTGCACGAGCTGGAAGCGGGGCTGTGGTACGAGCGCAACGACCATAACGTGGAGCGCAACTTCTACTACATCACCGGGCCGTTCCTGGACGATGGCTACCTGAATTACCCGGACCGCCGCCTGTTCGACCAGGACTACGACATCCGCACCCGCCAGTTCTATGTGCAGGACCGGATGCGCTTCCTGGACGATCGGCTGACCGTGGATGTGGGCATCAAGAGCCCCAATACCCGCATGACCGCCGTGTCCAGGCCGGGTACCGAGGCCAGTTATGCCTCAGGCACGCTGACCGCCAAGGAATCGGTGCTGCCGCAGGCGGGTATCGGCTTCAAGCTCAACCCGAACAACGAGCTGTTCGCCTCCTACTCGGAGAACATCGCCGCGTTCGTCGGCGGTGGCAGCGGTGGCCCGCTGCAGGTGTCGCCGGAATCGTTCGCGGCCAGCGTGGATGACCTGGAACCGGAGAAATCGCGTTCGTTCGAAGCGGGCTTCCGTACGTTCGGCGAAAAGTACCAGGCCTCGATCGCGGCCTACCACGTGATGTTCGACAACCGCCTGCTGTCGCTCAATCCCTGCACCAGCATCGAAGTGGGCACGCGGCCGGAGTGCATCACCCGCTTCATCAACGTCGGCTCGGTGAAGAGCCAGGGCGCGGAGCTGACCTTCATCCTCAAGCCGGTGGATGGGCTGCAGTGGTACAACGCGGTGTCGTGGAACAAGAGCACCTACGAGGATGACTACACCTCGGGTGGCGCGGTGGTACCGGTGGCCGGCAAGATCACCGTGGATACGCCGCAGCGGATGGCCTCCAGCGAGATCAGCTGGAACCGGGATGGCTTCTTTGCCAGCCTGCGCGCCAAGTACACCGGCAAGCGGTATTACACCTACACCAATGACCAGTCCGTACCGGGCGTGACCACGTTCGACGCGGGCATGGGGTATTCGTTCGGGCCGGGCCTGGGCCTGCGCGACGTCAAGATCTCGCTCAACGCCACCAACCTGACCAACAAGCGGTACGCGGGGCAGTTGAGTTCATTCGCCCCGACCGACCCGACCGGAACGCGCTACGCAATTCATGCCAGCGCCCCGAGGCAGCTGTTCATGACGGTCAGCGCGGAATTCTGACGGGGGGTCGCCGCCCGACCAACGGTCGGGC